>CAJXFJ010000118.1 GCA_913052515.1 uncultured Flavobacteriales bacterium
GAATTAAAAAAAGATTCATTTACCGAAAAATAACCCCCAAAAACCGAAAAGTTAGTCGCTTGAGGATTCCATGAAGATACTTTCGCTAAGAATTTAAAATCCCCACACATGAAAATTCTGATAGCGGAAGATCAACCTATGGTTTTAAAAACCATTTCCTATAAACTTCAAAAATCTGGCTTTAATACCATTGGTGCGATCGATGGCCAACAAGCAAAGGCATTTTTTGATGAAGAAATTCCTGACTTGGTTATCGCAGACTTAATGATGCCTTTTGTTAGTGGTTTTGAGCTACTTCAATACATTAGAGAGAAGTATGGAAAGAAAATCCCCATTATTATTCTATCTGCAGTAGGTGAAGAAAACAGAATTCTTGAAGCTTTTGAATTAGGTGCTGATGACTTTATGACAAAGCCATTCATTCCTTCTGAATTAATTGCAAGAACCAAAAGATTACTTAGAGCATGAGGCTTATCATTCTACTCTTATTTTCAATTCAAATCAATTTATCGTTTTCTCAATCAAACGATTCATTATTTGTGGTAGCCAAAGAGGCTGCTTATGAAGGAAACTATAAACAAAGTCTTCAAATATTAAAGCAGTTAAACAATCTTGAGTCAAAAGAATTTGCCGCAAGAGTATATGCTTGGAATCAGCAAATTGATTCTAGTTTATTTCTTGTGGATGAACTACTGAAAACACAACCTAATTCCATAAACTTATATCAACTGGCGGCCACCTCTGCCTTGTGGGGAGGCAAGTGGCAAGCCTGTAACAAATACATTTCAAAAGGTTTAATGCAAACCTCAGATAGTTCGTCTTTATATCTCATTCAGCTAAAAAGCTTAATGGCTCAAAACAAATGGCAAGAGGCCAAATTGCTCAGCACTTTTTTAATGCAAAAGTTTCCTTCTTTAAAGAATCAAATTATCTCGCTTAATGTTGTGATTGAATCACAGTTAATTCAAAAAGAGCTGATAGTAAGTCATCAAAGAGACTACTTTACTATTGATGATTCTGAGTGGCAAAACACCTTTGTTGGGTACAAAAGCAATAGTAAAATCGGACCAATTTTAGCTTATGCTCAAGAAAGTAAAAGGTTTGATAAAACGGGTTTTCAAATTGGATTTGAAAGTTATCCAAGGATAGATTCAGCGTATTATATATTTCTTGAAACGGCATTCTCAACTACCGATTTATTTCCTTCTTTTAGAAATGGTGCTTCTCTTTTTAGAACATTTAATAGTGGTTGGGAACTAGAACTAGGATACCGAAACTTACAATTTAAACCAGGTGGACAAGTTTGGTTTTTTGTTAGCTCTGCCACTAAATACATTGGAAAGGGAAGTTTTACCTACCGTTTCAATTCCATTCATTCAACAAGCGGAAAGTCAGCCACTCATGCATTAAAGTATACTTACTATTTAGATGATCATCCAAGTTACATTTCGCTAGAAATAGCAAGCGGCACAAACCCAAGAGATTTCCAATCTTATCAAAGCTTGAATGCCTTTTCTAATATAAGCTCCAAAAGGGTTCAAGTGGAATACAAGCAATTTGTTAAATACAATTGGGCTTTGCATTTTAAAAGTAGCTTTGAAAGCGCCTTGTATTATGAAAGTCAGATTGGTAAAAGATATATGCTTAGCTTAGGTGTTAACTATTTATTCTAATTCATGAAACATGTAATTCTTCAATTAAGCTTTCGCCTACCATTCAGTTGGAATGGGGTGAAGAATTACATCTTGGAGGACGCAGTGCTACTTTTTATATGGTTATTAATCATCAGTTTTATTGTTCTAACGGTGGTTATACTTAATAGAACGATTTATATACGAACAAAAAAGAACCAAAAATTAGCACTTAAGAATAACT
Source organism: uncultured Flavobacteriales bacterium (assembly GCA_913052515.1). Next base: position 1,876 of record CAJXFJ010000118.1, read on the forward strand.
TAGAAGAAAAGTACTTTATCTACCTCTCTGAAATTGCAAGTGGCAATTATGACGATAAAGCCTTAGAATTAATGGCCTCTAACAAAGAGACCACTTTATCATTAGAAAAAGATGACTTTACGAAAAGCTTTCACAGAAGAGTGCTATTAAAAGCCATTCTTGAACTTCATAGAAATTTAGCGGGAGAATCAGCTTATAAATTAAGAGAAGTATACTTAACCCTTGGATACAAACAAGAGTCTTTGAATAAATTGAATAAAAAGTCTTGGATACACATTGTTGAAGGAATTCAAGAACTTAATCAAATGGATATTAAAGATGGTTATAAACCCATTTTTAGTTTAATTAACCACAAACACCCTTTGGTTCGACTAGAAGCTATTCTTGCGCGAATCAAAATGGACATTTGTGCCTTTCAATTATTTGATGAGTTAAATTCCGACTTGACGGAATGGGAGCAATTGAGAATTCATAATGCCTTTGCTAAACTTCCCAATGAAGAGGTCCCTGATTTTGGCCCTCTTTTGGAAAACAACTTAGAATCCATTCAAGCTTTTGGAATAAAAATGATAGCCCAATTCAATCAAAGTAAGAATGAAAAAAGTCTAATTGGGCTCTATTCAAAATCGAATTTAAAGATTCAATTACTGATTATTGAAAGTTTAGCAGCTATCGGATCAGAGAATTCTGTTCAGCATATTCATCAATACTACCATAAAGCTGAAGAAGAACTACAACTAAAAATGATTAAAACCCTATTGGTATTATCTGCTGAAGATGAAGCACAATTCTTTGGACAAGAATTAAATTCATCAAACTATGATATACAATTAGCAGCAGCAAAAGCATTGGCTAATTTAAAAAGTACAAATGATCATTTTGAAAAACATGAAGCTGATGAAAAACTAGTTCCCATTATTGAACACGCTAAAGAATGGAGGAAATTGTAATGACTGAGTTCTTGAATCAATTGACATCTTACTTGTTTACTTTTTTTCAGTTTGGAATTTTCTTCTATTGTGTTGGAGTGCTACTCTCCTACTTAATCATTGGTGTGGTTTCTGCAAAAGTGGTATTAGATTATCGCAAAGAAAGAGACCTTACCGACTATCGTGAAATTTTATCCTCGCCACTTGTTCCTGAAATTAGCATTATTGCACCCGCCTATAACGAAGGCGTAACCATAACTGATAATATCCGCTCATTGCTTTCTTTACATTATAGTAAGCTAACCGTTATCATTGTAAATGATGGTAGTAAGGATGATACCCGTGAAAAAGCAATTGCTGCCTATGATTTAGTGAAAGTACCCTTTGATTATCAATCAAAAATTGCCACTAAAGCAGTTCGAGGAATTTACAAATCAAAGAACCCTGCTTTTAGCCAACTCATATTTGTTGATAAAGAAAATGGAGGAAAAGCAGACGCTATTAATGTAGGAATCAATGTAAGTAACAGCGAGTATTTTGCTTGTATTGATGTTGACTGTATTATAGAACCTGAGGCTTTTCTAAAAATGGTAAAACCCATTATGCAAGCAGGAGAAAAACGAATGATTGCCGTGGGAGGTATCGTTTGGTTAACCAATGACTCAGAAATACGAGATGGCAAACTCCTTCAAGTTAAAACACCAGAAACGTTTATACCCAAAGCACAAGTATTGGAATACATCCGTGCTTTTTTACTTGGCAGAACAGCTTGGAGTAAAATCAATGGTTTACTGTTAATCTCGGGTGCCTTTGGTTTGTTTGATCGAAAAGTGGCTGTTGCTGCCGGTGGGTATAATCACAATACAGTTGGTGAGGATATGGAACTTGTGATGCGAATGCACGCTTATATGAGAGAGCGGAATGAAAAATATCAAGTAGGCTATGTTCCGGAGCCACTTTGCTGGACCGAAGCACCTGCGGACTATAACATTTTAGGCAGACAAAGAAACCGTTGGACAAGAGGAACTATTGAATGTTTACTCATTCACAAAAAAATGTTCCTCAATCGAAAATTTGGAGTACTTGGATTGGTTTCTTACCCCTACTGGCTTTTAGCAGAATGGCTTGCTCCATTTGTAGAGGTTGGTGGAATACTCTTTTTTATTGTGATGGCATTCTTGGGCTTAGCAAATTGGCCTTACTTTTTTTCATTACTTGCCATGGTTTACTTCTTTGCAGTCATGCTTTCTACTTATGCCATTTACACCCAAGAACAAACTTATGGAAGGTATACCCAACCCACAGACATTTTAAAATTATTTTGGAATGGGGTGATTGAACCCTTCAAATATCACCCAAGAACCGTTTGGTGGAGTTTAAAAGGAAACTGGGATTACATTACCGGAAGTAATCAAGGTTGGGGAGAAATGACAAGAGCAGGTTTCGCCAAAAAGGAAGATTAAAATCCTAGCTAACTCTTGAATTCAAGCCAGATTCCGAAAGAATATTTCAAACGATTCCAAAAATCGAATAATTCTAACCATTTACCGAAAAGGAAGCTCTTTAGATTAGGCATAGAAGCACCTTTGCTTCATAATCTTAAAAAACAAATAAAATGTGCGGAATCGTTGCTTACTTAGGAAAAAATAAAGCTTACCCAATAATAATTGATGGCCTTAGAAAATTAGAATATAGAGGTTATGACAGTGCCGGTGTGGCTTTATTAAACAATCAAGATTTAAACACCTATAAAAGGGCTGGTAAAGTAGCCGAATTAGAATCTTACACTCAGAATTTAAATTGTGATGGAAATATCGGAATTGGCCATACTCGTTGGGCTACTCATGGAGAAGCTAATCATAAAAATGCTCATCCACATAATAATACTGCTTCTGATTTAGCCTTAGTTCACAATGGAATCATTGAAAACTATGCCATCTTAAAAGAAGAATTAATCCGCAGAGGACATCAATTCTTATCAGATACGGATACAGAAGTTTTAATTCATTTGATTGATGAAGTAAAAAAAGAAAATCAATGCAGTTTAGAAATGGCAGTTCAATTAGCACTTAAGCAAGTTGAAGGAGCTTATGCGATTGTTGTTCTTTCAAAAAATGATCCTGAAAAACTAGTTGCAGCTAGAAAAAGTAGCCCATTGGTAATTGGTTTAAATCAAGGTGAATTTTTCCTAGGCTCAGATGTTACCCCATTTATTCAGTACACTCAAAATGTAATTTACCTAGATGATGAAGAGGTTGCTGTAGTAAAAGCAAATGGTGATTACATAATTCGAGATTTAGACAACAAAGTAGTGACTCCTTTTGTAAAACAGCTTGAAGCCAATCTAGAGGAATTAAATAAAGGAGACTATGAAGATTTCATGATGAAAGAAATTTTTGAGCAAGAGAAGTCAGTTTTTGATAGTATGCGTGGAAGATTGAACCCAACAACAGGAGAAATTGTGATGTCAGGCATAGAAGAAAATAAAAAGTGGTTTGAAAACGCAAACCGAATTATTGTACTCGCTTGTGGAACCTCTTGGCATGCAGGCCTAGTAGGTGAATTTCTACTTGAAGAATTCGGTAGAATACCAGTAGAAGTTGAATATGCTTCAGAATTTAGATACCGAAATCCAATCATTACGGAAAATGACATTGTAATTGCTATTTCTCAATCTGGAGAAACGGCTGATACACTTGCGGCTATTGAAATGGCGAAACGTCGTGGAGCATTTATTTTTGGAATATGTAATGTGGCTGGTTCTTCTATTAGTCGATTATCTCATGCAGGCACCTATACACATGCCGGAGCAGAAATTGGAGTTGCATCTACCAAAGCTTTTACTGCTCAACTGACGGTACTCACTTTATTGGCATTAGAAATAGGAAGAATTCGTAAAGCGCTTTCTGAAGAACGCTATCACTCACTAACCAAAGAGTTACAGCAAATTCCTTCTTTAATTAAGAAAAGCCTGAACATCGATTCTCTAGTAGAACAAATTGCTATGAATTATAAGGATGCCACAAACTTTTTATACTTGGGAAGAGGGTTTAATTATCCGATGGCATTAGAAGGTGCATTAAAATTGAAGGAGATTTCTTATATCCATGCTGAGGGTTACCCTGCCGCTGAAATGAAACATGGGCCTATTGCCTTAATTGATGAGCAAATGCCTACGGTTTTTATTGCTACCAAAGACAGCATTTATGGCAAAGTAATATCTAACATGCAGGAAGTAAAGGCAAGAAAAGGAAAGATAATTGCCATTGTAAATGAAACCAATGAGGAGGTTTTAGAATTAGCCGATCACATCATTGAAATTCCGAAAACGGAAGAAGCTTTAAGTCCATTCTTAACAGCAATCCCCTTGCAACTATTATCTTACTA
>CAJXFJ010000119.1 GCA_913052515.1 uncultured Flavobacteriales bacterium
ACAACTTTCTGACTTAAGGGAATCTGGTTCTATTGAGCAAGATGCCGATATGGTAATGTTCATTAATCGTCCGGAGTACTATGGCATAACCGAAGATGAAAATGGCATGCCGTTAAACGGAGTGGCAAACATCATTTTAGCCAAGCATAGAAACGGTGCTGTAGGTGACGTTCAATTGAAGTTTACTTCTGAGCTTGCTAAATTCTCTGATTTAGAAACTTACGACTACAACGATGATAATGACTTTGGAAGCTTGCCAGTTTCTGATGAATTTGACAGTAGTGGAGCAGGAAATACTATTACAAGAGCATCTCGAATGGATGATGACTTTGATGATGATGCGCCATTTTAAGTAACATTTCTTAAGGAGTTCTCTTCTCTAAATATTGCTTGGGCTTTGGTAACTTTATGTTTTCCAAATTAGAAACCCTTTATGAAGAAACTGCTTTTTAGTCTTCTTTTTTGCCTTTGTTTAAGTCCATTGTTTGCAGCATACCTGCTAATCCCTATGGATGAATCTCAAAAAAATCACTTAAAAGCCTATGGTATTGCTTATTGGGTATTGCAAAGAGAAGTTGAAGTAGATTGGTTGCTCAACTACCGCGGCGGTAGTTTTATGATGAAGGATGCCCAAGCCATTCGTGATGAATTAATGATACGTGGTGTTTCTTTTGAAATTATTCCCAATGCAAAATCGACAGCCATATTAACGGAGATTGCTAACCCTGAAGCCAATATGGATGTGGTAAAATTATTAGAGCCACCCAAAATGGCCGTGTATTCTCCCAAAGGAAAACAACCTTGGGATGATGCCGTGACTTTGGTTTTGACTTATGCTGAAATTCCGTATAAAGTCATTTACGACAAAGAGGTAATTCAAGGAGAGCTGCCACTCTACGATTGGCTACACTTGCACCATGAGGATTTTACGGGCCAATACGGTCGATTTTATGCTAATTATAGAAACCACGCTTGGTACAAGGAGCAAGTTAGAAGCAACGAAGCTATGGCAGCTGAATTGGGTTTTGAAAAAGTATCGGATTTAAAATTGGGCGTTGCTCAAAAAATTAAAGAATTTACGGCCGGTGGAGGTTTTCTATTTGCCATGTGTTCAGGTACGGACTCTTACGACATTGCTCTGGCTGCCCAAAAGCTAGACATTTGTGAACAGATGTTTGATGGTGATGGAAGCACACCAAACTACAACAGTCAATTGGACTTTGCGCAAACCTTTGCCTTTAAAGATTTTTCACTAATGACTGACCCTTTGCAGTACGAGTTCTCTAATATAGATGCCACTCCCCTGCATGCAAGAAAACCTGAAAATCAAGATAAGTTTACTCTTTTTGAATTTTCGGCCAAATGGGATCCTGTACCTACTATGTTATGTCAGAACCATACTAGCATTATCGATGGTTTCATGGGCCAAACTACAGCCTACGATAAGCGTTTTGTAAAACCTGAAGTACTTATCATGGGAGAAAACAAAGCACTCAATTCTGCGCGCTATATTCACGGTGAGTTTGGCAAAGGAACATGGACTTTTTATGGTGGCCACGACCCTGAAGATTATCAGCATTATGTTGGTGACCCTCCTACCGATTTAAATTTGCACCCCAATAGCCCTGGCTACCGTTTAATCTTAAACAATGTGCTTTTTCCAGCCGCTAAAAAGAAGAAGCAGAAGACGTAGTTAGAAGTTAAATTTATTTCTATGAAGTCTAAAGTTCGATTGGGATGGAAGATACTCTCTATTTTGAGGTAACCTTATTTCTTTACCTTCAAATTGTTTCAAATTATAACATGAAGCCCTATTTTCTTTAAAATTTTTATTTAGAATTACTTTATAAGTATCAGAGATAAAAATCAAACCTCTATCAAAAGCTCTATGTAAAGTAGGTGCTAGTGCTATTCCGTTTGAAGAAGTATCATCGTAAGATTCTGAGAATGGTACAATATGACAAGCATCTAGCATAGATAAATTTTCTGTTGCAACTACTTTCATTCCTGAAATTGCGCATGTGTCATTATAATTTTGCAATATCATGGACCTAAATGCTCCACTTCTTATAAAAACTTGTTCTTGATAATCATTGTTATCGAGTTTTTCTTTCAATTCAAGAATTCTACTTTTATATTCATTAGGTTTAATATCCAAGTTGACTTTACTGTATGGCAATCTTTTGACTTTAAAGTATTCACTCTGAACATTGGGAAAATACTTTTCAAGTAATAATTGTGCCAATATCTTTCTATTATCTTTTTCTCTTATAAGAGAATAAAGCTCATAATCAATCTCAGCAGAATCTACGATCTCTTTTAATTTAGACAATGAACTTATGCTATGAATTGAAGTAATAGCTAATTCAAATCCTCGGTTTGGAATTAAGTTCCAAAATGGACTAGTCCTTAGATGAAAAAATGGTAATGAGAATTTTCTATTTCTTTTGTCTTCAACTAATAAATTCCAATTCTCTTGAAACAAGCTAACTAATTCAGGCGTAATTTCAATACGGTTACTATTTATCAATTTATTATCAAACAAATCCAGAATAGATAACAACAAAATTGGCTTATTAGGAGCACTTCCTTTACTCTTATCAACTTTTATTTTGTCAAACCAATGTAGATAATAGGATATATTTCTTTCCTCTTTCACGACAAGTTAACTAATTAATTAGTGTCGAAAATACCTTTTTCTTTCCCATCTCACCAAATGTTCTATCTTATTCTTATTAAACTTAAAAGGAGAGGAAAAGAAGCATTTAAACCTGACTGAATTTTACGAATCAACCAATCAGAAGGGAATCATACCGCTTGATTGTTATCAGCGAAAAACTCCTCCAAAAAGATATTTATCACAAAAAAAAATCACTAAGGGTTAATTAGCTCAATCGACCATTGATTGGTGAATGGAGCTACTACTCCTTTCGTGATTACAACAATTTGATCAGAGTTGCCGGTAAAAAAGCAAAACTCTGGAGAACCTGGAGAAAAAATATAATTTCCATTCTTTCGATCTTCTTCCGCATAATCGGAAACATCAATACTATTGATATGATTAAAATTGACTGGATTATGAAAGTAAACTTGATTAATGATGGGCTTGTTTGAAGGCCCATATTTGTCTTTTAAAATAACAGCCACTTTTCCACTTGCTAAGCTATGATGAGCATGTTTCATATAGTAATCATAATCCTTTCTATATTGGTTTAATGCTGGTCTAATGTTTACTTCAAAAGCCCCTGTAAACAACATATCTGAAGCCTGTGTATTCGAAGCTGTGAAAACATTTTTAGATAAGGTATAGATTCTGCTTCCATCTTCCGACAACCATAAGTCCCCACTAAAATAAAAGTCCCCATGATACGGACTATCATACAAATAGGATGCTACTCCATTGCTTACATCCACTTTTTCTATATCATCAGGATTCACACCATTATCCGCAATATATATGGCATCTAATTGTGGGTTATAAACTGCCCTACTTTCATCACTGATACTATTTCCTGTGCTTAAATGCATGATATTGTTATTGTTCAAATCAAAACATCGCACTTTTACATGCCCTCCAGTATTTGGGAAACTATAAATGAATGAGCTATCCTTAATCACCACGTCTGAAGGTGTTGAACCTGTAGTAAAGCTCTGTTGAATTCTCCATTGGGAAACGTCGATCAAAGAAGCGGTACCATTATTATCAACTGCAATGTAATTTCCTGAAGTTGAAACACTCAAAAACATAGGTCGATACGTTAAATTTAAGTCCCTACTCTGCTGATTTATAGGATCAAACTCAATCAGCTTATCCGGGCTCTTGGTCACAAAATACAGTTTTTGCGTGCTTCTGCTGAATTCAGCATCTACCACTTCTCCTTGTATTGAACGTTTATGGTCTATAAAGTGATTAATTTGAAATACAATGGGTTGACTTTTCCCATTAAAATTTACCGAAGATTGAATGTAACTGGTATCTTCAACTAATAAGGCTCGATTTACACTTACTTGTATTTCTTCATAGTTGTTTGCTTTTAGCATACCAGTGTTTCCACTAAAAGATAAAATTGAATTAGGTAACAATGAATAGTTTAAGTCTTCTATGGTATTATTGGCCAAAATAAAATTAGCATCATCTTCTAATGCTTTAAATACAATGGTATCAGGGCTAACTAATTCTGTTCCTATACCATTTAAGTATCGTAGTTCTAAAAATACTTCTCCGTGTATTGTACTAAAGGTCAAAGAATCCTTGGTAATTCCCATTGGAAAAACATGATTGCGAAACGTATCACGTCTCACTAAAAACCTTGCCGTATCCACTATCATCCCACTACCTGAATCAAGACTAATCCAATCCGGTAGATTTTGAACGTAAAAAAACAAGGAATCATAATCTGAAGTTAAATGAACCACTTGTTCAATATCGCGCTGCTTAGAAAAAAGCATGGGGTTTTCGGACCAATGAATTAAAGTTGAATCTGTGACAACATCTGTATTTTTCATAGAAGGATTTTCCTTTTCATCCTTTTTACAAGCGACAGAAAAAATTGCAGTAATTATGGCAAAAAGAAAAAGGTGTTTCATTTCCGATATGTTTATTTAGTATTCAATTGAAGTTATGACTTAATTAATCATCCTCCAACTTAAGCCAATTTTCATAGCTCTTCCAGGTATGGGGTAGTCTTGAATTCGATAGCTTTCTTCGCTAAAACTCGGCAATAGAATATTCTCATACTTGAACATAATGCGAGCTGCTTTACTCAATCCAAGATTCAAGAAAATATCCAATTGTTGAATATTTCCTAAAGGGTCAGCATTGGGGTTTAAGTGAAACTGAGCAATGGCGGGATTATACGCATAACCTTGATACTCACTAACCCAATAGAAATCTACACCAAACTGAAAATCCAGACTTTGTTTAAAAAAATCATTCTCATAATAAAAAGAATGATAAGAAAACAAGTCTGGTAAAGGGATTAAGCTTTCTTCTGAAATTACTTGATAAGCTAATCGATTGAACAGATTAAAATGCTTTAAAAAGTGAAATTGCTTTTCTAATTCCACTTGTATTAATTGAATTTGATCTGCACTTTGTTGAGGCAAACTAAGTGTATCAAAGTATACATAGTCTTGTAAATTACGAAGTTTTAGTTTGAAAGTCATTTTACTTTTTTCTTCATGAATAGCCCCTCCGATCAACTGTTCTTTTGTTATTTCCCAATCTCTTTCGTAGAAAAAGTGATTACTTCTTTGCCTCCACAAAAAGTAATCGATTTGTTTCGTCTTTAAAGAAAAGAATCCCTTAACTAAAAGGCTTTTCCACTTGGGTAATGAAATTTGGCTATAAAAATCGACTTCATCCTTTCTAAATCCACTTAGTCCCTTTTCTAAACTCGCCTGTATAGCACTTCCAAGAATCGAGTCTTGAAACATGGCTCCTACAAAATGACTCTCAAGGTCTAAATTGGTCAAGAAATTTTGGAAATAATGCTGATTCTCTAGTCCATAACTAACTTTAAAGCGATTATCCAGAGCTTGTAGATAGAAAGTATTTCTTAAAATAGCTGTATAAGAAGTATCAGCACTTTCATTATCGTCTAAATAAAAGTTTTCATATCGGTCTTGTTCATCTTCTGATAATACTTCACTAAAATTCCGATAAGCTTTTGTCCATTTTATTTCATATCCTACCGATAGTCGGTTAATTGAGTCCTTCCCTTGCCAAATGGCGTACTTCTGATCAAAATAAACACCTTGGCTTCTCATTCGATTCTGAGCATTCAATAAGTTCACATCAAATAGGTCGGTATTGTCATCTGGGTTATCGTTTGAACTTAAAACAATTCCACCATTTTCTTGAGCCTTTATATTATTAATAAAGAAATAGCCCTTGGATTGAAATCGTTTATTTCTACTATGTAAATGATAAGTCGCATGAAATCGTGTATGATCCGTTAATTCTCTTAAGAAAAAACCTTCAGAAGTAATCCGGTCATAACGAAAGCTGATATTTAATCCTTCTCCTACATTCTGACTATGAAATGCCTGAAAAAATTGCTCAGCTTGAGATCCATTCGCATAGCTAAGTAAAGTAAAGGGCCTAGACATTCGGTAATATTGAATCGAGTCATGCGTCAACAACAATGCTTGATATGCACCCAAATTCGATTCTACAGACCAAGA
>CAJXFJ010000120.1 GCA_913052515.1 uncultured Flavobacteriales bacterium
ACTTGTACTCTCAATATACTCTATGTTTGGCTTCCTTGTACTCTCAAGTCAAATATGCGATACCCCAAACCCATTTTGTAGAGCCGACACCGTCCATTATCCTTAAAGGCCGATTCGCCAATCGTTTGGGGGTGAACAATCAGCTTCATGATTATATACTTCACTTTAAGGAATTTTTAGGTCCGTATCGATATTTCGTCTATGCCATTATTATCATAGTAGTAATGGTGATTGCTGCTAGAATTACTCGTGAAGCCATTAAAAGACAATTTGAGAAATCAGATCATTTAGGCACCTCAAACCAAACTAATTATCAATTTCTGCGAAATGGAATCAGCTTTGTGTTTTTTATTTTAGGCGTTTTACTCATATTCTACACCATACCCGGTTTAAAACAACTTGGATTAACCCTTTTTGCCGGAGCAGGAATTTTTGCAGCCATCATTGGTTTTGCTTCTCAGGCTGCCTTTGCCAATATTGTTGGAGGAATTTTTATTGTCATTTTTAAACCATTTCGCGTTGGAGATGTGCTAAAAGTAGGCTCTACTAACTGGGGAACTGTAGAGGATATTACGCTTAGACATACGGTAATTAGAAGTTTTCAAAACGAGCGTTACATTATTCCAAACTCGTCTATTAATTCTGACACCATTTTAAACGCTTCAATAGGAGAACAAAAAACTTGCATATTCCTTGAAATGGGAATAAGCTACGATAGCGATATAGATTTAGCCATGAAAATTATGGTGGAAGAAGCGGAGAAACATCCTAAATTAATTGACAATAGAAGCCCTGAAGACATTGAAGCTGGAACACCAAAAGTAGTTACAAGAGTAATTGGGTTTGGAGACTCATCCGTTAATTTAAGAGCATATACTTGGGCAAGCGACCCAATAGCAGGATTTGTAATGAAAACAGATTTGTATAAAAGCATCAAAATGCGCTTTGATGAAGAAGGCATTGAGATTCCTTTTCCTTATCGAACCATTGTATACAAAAATGAAAAACAAGCTTAAAGTCCCAATTCCTTCCATCCCTAAAATCAGTTTCAGACGTTTTTCTGAAAAGCTAAAAGTACATGAGACCGTAGGTCAGGCGCCTGGCACTTTAATTTATACAGGTAAAAAGATTCAAGAAAAAGTCAATCTTGAAATCTTTAGCTATAATGAAAAAGAAATACAAGTAGAGTCTTTTGAAAGTGCAGAAAAATTAGATCAAGTATATCATCCAGAACGTATAAATTGGATTAATGTTAGTGGACTTAGCAATGTAAAACTCATCGAGCAATTAGGTGAGAAATTCAATCTGCATTCATTATTACTAGAAGATGTACTACATGTTGATCAACGTCCTAAAAGCGAAGACTTTGGTGACTATTTATTTTTCACAATTAAAATGTTTCACAAACAAAAAGGAACCGAAACTGAATTTGAACACATTAGTTTTGTTCTTGGTAAAAACATTATTCTTTGCTTTCAAGAAAACCAAGAAGACATTTTTGACTTAATCAGAGAACGATTAAAAACTTCTTTTGGTAAAATCAGGCAAAAGAAAGCAGATTACCTCTTTTATCGATTTATTGATACCATTGTTGATCATTATTTTGTTGTCTTAGATCAAATTGCAGAAAAGCTTGAAGATCTAGAAGATGAAGTGATGGACAACCCAAAAAATGACACATTACATCGCCTACAATTGGTTCGAAAAGAATTGATTTATCTGAGACGTTCAATATACCCACTTCGAGAATCCATTAATACCATTCTAAAAAGCGAAACAAAACTGCTTCAGAAAGATACTGAGCGATTTTTCACTGATGTATACGACCATACCATTCAAGTTATTGAAAGTATGGAAACCTACAGAGATCTATTAAGTGGAATCATGGATTTGTATATGAATACAGCAAGCAATCGTATGAACGAAATCATGAAAGTGCTCACCATCATGTCAACTATCTTTATTCCTATGACTTTCATTGCCGGAATTTATGGAATGAATTTCGAGAACATGCCAGAATTGCATTACAAATGGTCCTACCCACTTGCTTGGCTTGTTATGATAGGAGTTGCAGTTGTTATGCTTTTCTATTTTAAGAAGAAGAAGTGGTTGTAAATGAATCGCTTTCTTCATGTAGCAATTCTTCTACGACTTAGAGTTATTAACAAATTGAAGAAATAGTTAATAACTTTGTTGATAAGCATTTTCTCAAGTTCCTAGACTGCCCTTGTAGATGCTCTAATTTTGATTGCATCAACCACAAACAGCAATCTAAATCTATGTTTACAAAAATCTTCGGAAAGAAAAAGCTCAAAGAAGATAAGTTGGCAAACATATTCGTCAACACAACTTTAAAAGCAGTTGAAGATGGTTTTGCTGACATTGTAGGCATGATTAAAGAATCACCTGAATTTGTTAGCACTCCTGACATTGACTCAGAAAATGACAGTAAATTTTTACTGGTTGTGATTGCCGCTAACTTAAAAGAAATTCCTAGACACTTAAGTGCTCATCAAGACAATCGGATGATTAATCTCGTTTTGACTAAGTTGGCCGCTGTTTTTGATGTAGAATTTGATAAGTTAGAAGGAATTTTGAGAGAGTATCAAAGTTATTTAAGTCGGGTAAATCACCCGAGCAACAATAACTTGTATGCCATGTCTAAAGCCATCTTTTTTAAGTATGAATTGGGCCAATACCAAGAAGACTACTTCAAAAAGATGAATGCTCCAAATCCGTTATTCTTAAAAAGATTAGATGAAGCTATGGCTCTTTTCCTTTTTGACTGGAAAGGGACCAATGATGAATTTCAAATCGTAGAATAATTAGGCACTTAAGCCAAATCTTTCCTCAGCCATATTGGTTATATCTTCCCCTATTGCTAAACAAGCAGTTGCCGCTGGCGATGGTGCATTGAGCACATGAATACTATTATTTTGGTATTCAATTTTAAAGTCATCAATCATTTCACCGTCTGTTCCTAAAGCCATGGCTCTTACCCCTGCTCTACCCGGTCTTAAGTCTTCCATGGTTAATGAAGGAATAAGTCGTTGAAGCCTATTTAAGAACAAACGTTTGCTAAAGGCACGTTTGTATTCATCTAAGCCAAAACGCCAATGCTTTGCAAACAACTTCCAAGTTCCACCATAAGACAAGGCATCTGAAGTATCTTTTAAATCAAAGTCTGTTTTACCATAACCTTCTCTTTTAAAGGTAAAAACTGCATTTGGTCCACACTCAGTATTTCCATCAACCATGCGTGTAAAGTGTACCCCTAAAAATGGAAAAGCAGGATTTGGAACAGGATAAATCAAATGTTTTACTTTGTGCAAAGCCTGGTCCTCCAATTCATAATAATCGCCTCTAAAACCAACAATCTGCATATCTAAATCTACTCCATCTTTCTTGGCCAAACGATCCGATTGTAGCCCGCCGCAAAAAATAAAGTGTTTACTCTGATAGGTATTTTTATCCGTATAAACTGTTCCAATCTCCGAACTTTGATCGACTTGAGTAACCCTTTCTCCAAGCACCAATTTTGAATTCGGATTTGTGGCTAAAGCTAGTTCAGCCATTTTTTCTGTTGCTCCAACAAAATCAATTATTCCGGTGCAAGGCACTCGAATTCCGGCAATACCCGCACATTCAGGTTCAATCTCACGAACTTGCTCACCTGTAATCTTCTCAATTCCTTCCGTATTATTGGCAATTCCATTATTAAAAATCCGATCCATGTGTGGAAGCTCAGACTCTTCAGTAGCAACTACTACTTTTCCACACACTTCATGTTTTACACCATACTTCTTAGAAAAATCAACCAATGCATGTCTCCCTTTTACACAATTAATTGCCTTTTTTGAGCCAGGCTTATAGTACAAGCCTGAATGAATTACGCCTGAATTATGTCCTGTTTGGTGAGCTGCTAAGCGTTCTTCCTTTTCAATTAAAAGCAAATTTAAATTAGGGTATCGCTTTTGAAGTTGATAAAAGGTTGCTGCTCCAACAATTCCACCTCCAATAATAGTTACATCAAATACTTTCTGTTCTGGCACTTTGTAAATTTTTAGAATGCAAAAATAAGCCGAATCTAAGAGACAGATTCAATCACTTTTTTGTTCGGAACACGAATTAATAAAATGAGGCCTAAGATGAAAAAAGTAATCAAGGCAAAAATGGAATTACGCATACTTCCTGTTACGCCTTCTATAAATCCATACGCAAATGTTCCGATTACTATTCCCAGCTTTTCAAGTACATCGTAAAAACTAAAAAACGAAGCATGATCTTTTGTTGCTGGCAATAATTTAGAATAGGTGGAGCGCGATAAAGATTGTATACCACCCATAACTAGGCCCACAATAGCTGCTATGATGTAAAACTCTACAGGCTCATGAATGTAGTATGCACCAATACAAATTCCTACCCATATCACATTGCTAATAACTAACGCCTTTATGTTCCCCAACTTTTTGGAAAGCCAAGAAAATAGATAAGCACCACCGATTGCTATAAATTGAATAATTAATACAGAAACAATTAATCCTGTTTTAGCTGCACTATCCTCTCCCCAATTGATTTCTTTAGCGGCAAATAAGGTAGCCATTAACATAACTGTTTGAACGCCCATGCTATAGACAAAAAAGGCTATTAAATATTTTTTTAAAGCTTTTAAGTCATTCAACTGATGCCACACCTTCTTTAGCTCTAGCCATCCCTTGGTAAATTTATTTTCTTTTGGCTTTTCGCCAAATGCATGGTTTGGAAGTCGAGCATAAGTAATTTGGCTAAACCCAATCCACCATAAGGCAACTGCTATAAAAGAGTACTTGGTATATTCAGCTCCTACACCCATAATTACGGCCAAACAAATGATTAACAGAATCGAACTTCCTAAATAACCTAAGGCATAACCTTTGGCTGAAATACGATCGTGTTGACTAGCATCTGCGATTTCCGGTAAATAAGCATTGTAAAACACGATACTTCCCCAAAAACCAATAGAAGCAAAAAAGACTGGCAGCATACTTAACTCTAAGTGATTAACGTCAAAAAAGTATAAGCTAGCACATGAAATTGCTCCTAAGTAACAAAAGAATTGAAGAAAGCGTTTCTTATTGTCTGCATAATCTGCAATACCTGATAAAATGGGAGAAATGATAGAAACGACTAAAAAAGAAGCCGAAACGATATAAGAGTATATCTCCGAATTCCTAAACGTACTACCCCAAAACTCAACCATGTCGCTGTTTGTTCCATCTGCCAATGTGGTAGTAGTTACAGCTTCATAAAACATGGGAAAAATGGCAGTAGTAATTACTAATGGGTATACTGAATTGGCCCAATCATAGAAAGCCCATGCATTGATGACTTTCTTATTTCCTTTTTCTATCATGCCAGTAAAGTTAAGAGACTCAGGTTAACTTATTGACAACTTTTGCAATAAATGGATTTAAGTTGATTGTCTTCTAAAGCTTGAATTCCATTTACTTCTTTGCTAAAAAAATGACAAAATTTCTGAGGATGAGAACTTGCAAATTTTTCCATCAATTCCATGTATTCTTTCTGATTAAACTCCTCTTCTCCATATCGTACAATTTGCAGGTAATAAGATAGAATTTCAGCATTTGTATCTACTTCCTGTACTTTTTTCTTAAGTAGTAATATAGCTTTTGGAAACTGATCTTGATGACAAAGGTATTTAGCTAAATCAAGTAGCTCATTATCCTCGAGCTCAGCTTTAGCTTTCCATTTTAAAATGGCTTCAAAATCTTTCTTACGCTCAACGAAATCATCTTTTTCATAGTGAAAATTAGCAGCAATTAAATAGTATTGAAGCATTGCTCTTGCATAATTTTTTGTTGGAATATCTGCTGCCACATTGAGCTTCTCAAATCCATCAAGCCATTGCTCAACATCTTTTATTTTATCCGGATGTTTAGCCCAATAATTTAAAGTTGATAAATGGTAATTAAAATTAACAACCGCGTTTGTTTTGTCCACTAAGTGTAATTCTAATGCAGCTTTATGAATAAGGTTTCCTTCATAAACTAAAGCCCCTTCTTCGGCTTCTAAAACCATTTGATTATTAATAACAGCTAGGTTTTGCTTCTTTTGCGAAGGATCCAATTTTGGGATTGCATTTGCAACTATGGATTTATCTTCTACTTTCTCTATCAA
>CAJXFJ010000121.1 GCA_913052515.1 uncultured Flavobacteriales bacterium
CGGATTTAAAATCATATTCATAATCCATTCCGGACTTCTTCTCTTCATAATTCCTTTTGGAGAAGGACCAATGAAACGCTTATCTACTTTGTGACAAGCCGTACAGTTGGTTTTAAATAGCTCCCTTCCTCTGGTCACCATTTCTTCATCAATCTGGGCGCTGAGTTCTACATTTTTTACAGGACCGACCCCCTTATTATCAAGAGTGATACGTTCAGATGCCGGAACTTTAGATTCTTCAGCAACTTTTTTCTCAAATTCTGCTTTTCTTTTTAACCGGGCCTCTTCCTGTTCGCTGTTTCCGCCACAGGCAGTTAAGCCGGCTATTGCGATTGTTATTGCTAATACTGTTTTAACTAAATTTTTCATGGTTTATATAGTTTTATAGGACAAATGTAAAATGTGAACAAAGCTTAAAAAATGATAATTATCACATTTAAGATATTTAGGTCTTTTTTTCTTCTAATAAAGGGATTTAGAAAGCCAAATCCAAACAATTCTCTAAACTTTTACTTCGCTAAGTTGTCATTTAGAAGATAATTTTGCTGCTATAATTAATCAGATGATCAAAATCGCTTGGGCTCCTATTTACGTTCATCCATTACCCAAAAACCATCGTTTTCCGATGGAAAAGTATGAACTACTGCCCTTGCAATTAAAACATGAAGGAACTTTCGAGGGAGAAAACTTCTTTCCTCCTAACCCAGTTGATAAAGCTGATATTCTTGCCGTTCACGATGAGAAATATTGGCAACGTTTATCCAATTTAGAGCTAAATCGGAAAGAGCAACTTAGCTCAGGCTTTCCACACTCAAAAGAATTGATTGAGCGGGAATTAGTCATTACAGGGGGTTCCATTCAAGCCTCAAAGTTTGCCCTTGAAAATGGAGTAGCGTTTAACATTGCAGGTGGCACACATCATGCTTACGCTGATCGAGCTGAAGGTTTTTGCTTACTAAATGACATTGCGATTTCTTCCTCCTATTTATTGAGAAATAAACTAGCCGAAAAGATTTTAGTCGTCGATCTTGATGTACACCAAGGTAATGGCACTGCTAAGATTTTTGAAAATGAAAGTCGAGTTTTCACTTTCAGTATGCATGGCGACCATAACTATCCTTTGAAAAAAGAGAAATCTGATTTGGATGCTCCACTGGATGACCAAACCAATGATGAGACTTACTTGCAAAAACTAAAGCAATATATCCCGACTCTGATTGACGAACAAAAACCGGATTTCATTTTCTTTCAATCAGGAGTTGATATTCTATCTACAGATAAATTAGGAAGAATGGCAGTCTCAATTGAGGGTTGCAAAGAAAGAGACCGCTTGGTTTTACAAGCGGCCTACGACCATCAAATTCCATTAATGGCATGCATGGGCGAAGGTTACTCTCCTGAAATTAAACACATTGTAGATGCCCATGCTAATACATACCGTTTGGCCAAAGAGATTTGGGCTTAAAACGGATTTGTAGCATGCACCGTAACTTCAGGAATATAACCTCTGGAATCCATTTCTAAGGCTGCCACCACTGCATGTGCAATTTCATCTGCCGTTAACTTATTGTCTTCTTCTGCCCTTTCTTCACGGCTAGGATTATTGAAGGCAGTAGGCACATAACTTGGGTTTACAATAATGACCCTAACATTGTATTTTCTCAAATCAGCCTGCCAATCTTGACTCATTCCGCGCAAAGCAAATTTGGAAGAACTGTAAACCGTTCCTCCGGCATATCCTTTCATAGATGCGGTAGAAGCAATATTTACGATATCTCCGTGCTTTTGCTCCTTGAAGATCTTGGCTGCTTCTTTTCCCATCATGGCAGCACCAAATACGTTTACCTCATAAACCTTTCGCATTGCATCTAGGTCTAATTCATCTATTGATTTACGTTCTGCTCCTATGCCGGCATTATTAATGAGAACATCCAAACTTCCAAACTCCTGTAAAAAACTTGAGTAGGTCTTCTTTACATCTTGCTCTACAGCAACATCAGCATGAATGGCAAATGCACCTAATTGCTTCGCTACTTCACTCAACTTCTCTTCGTCCCTACCTGTAATAGCGACCTTGGCTCCTTTCTCAATCAGCTGTTTTGCCATCGCTTTGCCTAGTCCGGAACTTCCTCCGGTAATTAAGATATTCTTTCCTTCTACACTCATATTCTTTTTGGCCTTAAATTAAGCTTTGAGTTGGGTAAATCCAAACGTTAATTCAAGTCTAAGAAATTGAGGAATCCAAGCAGAATGCCCAACTTTGCACAAAAAATTCATGGACGCTTACCTCAGTTTTGCTCTTTTATGTTTTACCTCATTCATCACTTTGATGAATCCACTGGGTATTATGCCGGTATTCATGACCATGACAACTACCTTGGACAATCATGAACGAAAGAAAACGGCTCAAAAAGCTACGGTAGTAGCCGCATTCACTTTGGTGGCTTTTGCCTTTTCCGGTCAACTCTTGTTTAAATTTTTCGGCATTTCGGTAGATAGTTTTCGTGTTGTAGGTGGGGTTATCTTTTTTATGATGGGCTACGATATGTTGCAAGCCCGTTTAGTTAAAGTAAAAATGAGCAAAGAGTCTACGCGTAAAGCTTATGTTACAGACATCTCGATAACGCCCTTAGCCATTCCCATGATTTGTGGACCTGGCGCCATAACCAACTCCATTGTATTGATGGAAGATGCCAATAGTCCGGAAATGAAAGGCATATTAATCGGAACTATTTTTGCCGTTTGCCTGATTACTTTTTTGGTGCTTTGGAGTTCATCGAAAATCATCAAGTGGCTAGGAGAAACCGGCAACAAGATCATGATGCGATTAATGGGGTTGATTGTGATGGTAATTGCCGTGGAATTTTTCTTCAGTGGCATGAAACCCATTTTGGTTGACATTGTAAAAGCTGCACAAGGTTGATCAAAAAAGTAATTCTAACTTTAGTAATCAGTTTGCTGCTTTATTTAGGCTACCATTTCAAAAGCTTGATTTATGGCTTGCAACAAGCTAAAGGACAAGCAGAAGTACTTTGGAATGCAGAAGAAATTGAATCCTTAGTACAAAACCCTAACTTTCCTGACTCAACCAAAGCCAAATTTGATTTTATTCAGCAAGTAAGAAAGTTTGCTCAAGAAGAAATAGGTTTAGCAGAATCAGAAAACTACACCACTTTTTACGACCAAAAAGGCAAACCAATTCTATGGGTAGTAACAGCTAGTCCTGAATTTAAAATTGAAGCTTATGAATGGGATTTTCCAATAGCAGGTAATTTTAGCTATAAGGGTTTTTTTAATTTGGCTAAAGCAAAGGCAGAATCAGAAAAGCTACAAAAAATGGGTTTTGATACTGAAATAGATGAGGTAAATGCATGGTCTACTTTGGGATGGTTTAGAGACCCTATTTTATCTTCGATGCTAAATAAAAAAGAAGGTAGGCTCGCAGAATTGATAATTCATGAATTAACTCATGCAACTATTTACATTAAGAACGACGTTCAGTTTAATGAAAACCTAGCCACATTTATTGGAAGAAAAGGTGCTGAACTATTTTTAAGAAAAACATATGGCCCTGCAACAAAAGAATTAAGTGATTATCAATTAACCTTGGAAAGAAAAGAACTTTTTAAAAAGTGGGTTTGGCAAAGCAAACAAAAACTAGATTCACTGTACAATTCATTTTCTTCAACACTTTCAACAGAAGAAAAAAGAAGATTAAAAAGTCAAGCACTTTTGGAATGTAAAAATCAATTGATGCTATCAAACTATTACTCAGATTCTTTAGAGGCAACAAAACGATTAGAAGCTTTTAAGCCTAACAATGCATTTTTCTCAGGTGTTTCTACTTATCATGCAGAACAAGATAATTTTGATCAAAAATTACAAGATGAATTTAATGGAAATTTAAAAGCATTTGTTGCATCATTTGTCAATTGAATCGCATCTTTATAAAAACAATTTTATGAGTACCACAGAATCCGAATCGAAATACAATCACCTTGAAAAAATGAGTGCGGAACAAATTCTGCAAAACATTAACAAAGAAGACAAGATTGTACCTTATGCCGTTGAAAAAGTGATTCCCAATATTGCTGCGATTGTACCTAAAATTGTAAACTGCTTGCAAGAAGGAGGACGGTTGTTTTACATGGGTGCAGGTACATCGGGCCGTTTAGGCATTGTTGACGCTTCTGAATGCCCGCCAACTTTTGGAGTTAGCCAAGACCTAGTAGTTGGATTAATAGCAGGTGGAGATGGCGCCATTAGAAAAGCAAAAGAGTTTGCGGAAGACGATGTAGAATTAGGTTGGAAAGACCTACAAGAACTGCATGTTTCAGAATTGGACTTTGTGATAGGCATAGCCGCATCAGGAACAACCCCTTATGTAGTTGGTGCATTAGAAAAATGCCGAGAAAACAACATACAAACAGCATGCATTTGTTGCAATGAAGGAAGTCCTCTTGCTGCTGCAACTGACCATCCGATAGAAGTAATTGTAGGGCCTGAATTTGTTACAGGTAGCACGAGAATGAAAGCCGGGACAGCCCAAAAACTCGTATTAAATATGATCTCAACTGCAGTGATGATTCGTTTAGGTAGAGTTAAGGGAAATAAAATGGTAGACATGCAGTTGAGTAATAACAAGCTAATTAAAAGAGGAATTCAAATGCTAACGCAAGAACTTGATATTAGCTACGAAGAAGCGAAAGATTTACTTGAAAAGTACGGTAGCGTTAGAAATGCAATTAGCAATTACTAGAACAAATCAACAAAATAAACGTCTGGCAGTTATATGCACGCAATAGAACCACATTACAATTGGAGAGATTTTTACATTGCTTCAGAAGATGAACGATCGCCATTTTACGGACGTGAATACAGTGAGTTTGAATTTACCCATGCCATTTATGACCACTTAATTCATCCACAATGGGATGAAATAGAGTCACCTACACTTTTTATTAAAATTTTAATGGCTGACTATGACGAAGGTTATGCCGTAATTGAATTAATTGGAGAATGGAACGACTTACTGCACAACGACATTATGTTTCTAAAGCGCAATATCATTGATGAACTAATACATGAACGTATTAACAAGTTTATTCTAATTGGAGAAAACGTTTTAAATTTTCATTTCTCAGATGATTCTTACTATGAAGAATGGTTTGAAGATGTGGAAGATGGATGGATTGCTTTTATCAATTTCCGCGAACACGTAATGGAAGATTTCCAAGCTGCAAACATTGACTATTATATGGTTTCGGGCGGCAGTTTAAACGATGTAAGTTGGAGAACTTACACCCCACAAAATTTCTATCAAAAGGTAGAAGATATGGTCACTCTAAGGCTGGGAGCTTAAGCTTTCTCCGCACAAAAAATCAAACATTTTCTGTCTGAAGGCATTCCCATATTGATTTGAGGAGGCTCTTTTATTTCTGTAAGTTCTATATTTACGAAGCCTACCAAATTCAACAACTCAAGAATCTCTTCTTGATCAAATAAATTAAAGTTGTACCTTGTAACAGGTAATTCTTGCATATTGTCTTTAGGCCTAATTGAAATAATTAAACGACCTGAAGGCTTCAATAGCTTTTTAAGACTTCTCAAACCACTTTCAATATCTTTCCAGAAATAAAGGGTATTTACTGTAAAAATTTGGTTAAAAGAATCATTCTCGAATGGTAGTTGCTCAATACTTCCTTCAGAAAAAACTGCTCTACCACTACTAACAAACCTCTCATTTATGTGTAAGGCTTGCTTCACCATATCAGCTGAATAATCCAAACCGGTGTACTTAATAGACTCATGCAGATTTAAAATATTCTGAACAAACATCCCATTGCCCATTCCTATTTCTAATATATGCTGATTCGCTTGAGGATTTAGAACAGCTAATGTATGCAAGTTCATTGCTGCATTCCCTTGATTCATCCGAAGAGCGACTTCCTCTCCAATCTCTCCTTCAGGCTTTCGCAAATGCTTTGCTAATAATTTTAAATCTTCTTCGGTCCACTGATTCCGGTTCATATCATTCGCAATTACACGATTGCCCAATTTTTATCACCGATAAGAGTTTGACTTTTTCTTTTCCTTCACAAACCTCCCAAATCAATTGGTAGTCTCTTTCTTTTGATTTACTGTCCAATCGATAAACAGGACAAGG
>CAJXFJ010000122.1 GCA_913052515.1 uncultured Flavobacteriales bacterium
CCTTCTGTAAACCAATCTAAATCGCCTCCTTTTTGTCCAGAAGCTACGTCGTCTGAAAAGGTCATGGCTAACTCTTCAAAATCAGCTCCATTATTAATCTCTTCATTCAAACTATCTGCCAAAGCTTGCGCTTGCTCAGGTGTTCTCTCTTGCATTCCAATAAGAATATGACTTGCTTTTACAGAGTCAGGAGCCATCTTAGATGCTGTTACTTTTTGAATGTAGTAGTTGTAACCAACATTGAATACGTCTGTCATTGTTCCAACATCTTTATTCCATAATGATGTATCTGCATCCTTTGGAGCATTATTGATAGAATAAAATGTAGGGTTAAACGGATCATCAGAATTTGCATTTACAAAAATGGAATCGTTTGTAGTACCTTCAAATTTCTGGTATACATCATCTAAAAACTTTTCTGCTCTTTGTATATCTAATGCAGAAGGGCTTACAGGTAAGTATGCATACAAAATTTTTGTACTAGCCGCTTGCTCGTATTCTTCTTTGTGTTCTTCATAGTAAGCTTTTAAATCAGATTCTGAAACCTGAACTGAAGTATCACTAACAGCGCTGTAAGGTTTCATCACATACTTCAGATTTAAGCTTGTATTTTGATCTTTGTAATCTTTTTCTGCTAGCGCTGAAGGCACATATGCTCCCTTACTAATTAAAGTATTGAATTTCTTAAAGTACTGATTTCGCTTAATGGCTCTTTCAAAAACCAACCATCTTTTTTTCGCATCTGGGTCGTTATCTAAATTCTGTAAAAATTGAATAACAGCATCTTTATTAAACTGCCCAGTAGTAGGGTCTGTAAAAGCTCTTTGAACTTGTGGATGAGGTGTTTTTCCTTGCACCATGTCAAACAACTCTTTTGAAGTTACATTGATACCCAATTCTTCCATTTGCGAACCAATTAGAATATCTGCTAGCTTCTCATTCCAAACTTGCTCTCTAATACTTGATTTGGTTTGCTCATCTAATGAACCTTGGCTTTGCGTATTCAACTGATAGTTTTCATACGCTTGATTAACCTCTATATCATACTCGGTTGGAGAAATTGGCACTTCATTTACCATTCCAATATTCATTGGTCCTCTTTGTCCTCCTTGTTGAGAACTAAACAAATCACTTAATACAAATGCTAAGATTGCACCTCCAATAATGATTAAAACAAGCGTTGAACGCTCTCTAATTTTTCCAATAATTGCCATTGAAATCTATTAAAAATTTAGGGTTGCGAATATACGATAGTAAACTGAAATATAAAAGATTGTAAAAAGTCCTACTTTACTTACAGTCAAGGTCTTTCAAACTGCTTAAAATAAAAGCTATTCTTCCTCCTTAACACGCAAATGAACTAAATCAATTTTATTGTCAAATACCTTTTTAATGGTAAACACAAACTGCTCAAATTCAATCACTTCATTCATACTAGGAATACTTTCATGAACATCAATAATAAAGCCAGCTAAAGTCTCAAAGTTGTCTGAATCAGGCAAACCTAGTCCATATTCATCATTTAAGTGATCTATTTCTAAGCGAGCCGAGAATAGAAATTCTTGGTCCTTGATTTGAGTTTCAATCAAATCTTCTTTATCATGTTCATCCTCAATTTCACCAAATATCTCCTCAATTACATCTTCTATGGTTAAAATACCTGAAGTTCCCCCAAATTCATCTACAACTACTGCGATACTTCTTTTTTGCCTCAATAAAACTTCCAAAATTTCATTGGCCGGCATAGAGTTCGCAATGATTGGTATGGGCAACAAAATAGCTTTTATGCTGTCGGGTTTTTTAAACAACTCAAAAGAATGAGTATATCCAATTACATTATCAATATTGTCACGATAGATTAGAATTTTTGACAAGCCGGTTTCCACAAACTTCTTGGTTAAATTCTCTATACTGTCTTCAATATCCATGGCCACAACCTCAGTTCGTGGCACTAAGCATTCTCTCGCCTTTACTTTTGAAAAGTCCAAGGCATTTTGAAAAATTTGAATTTCATGCTCCACTTCTTCATCTTCAGTTGTGTTTTCTGTTCCCTCTTTAATGTAATGCTCCAAGTCAATCCGTCCAAAATTAAGTTCATCATCTGATGATAAGTTTGGTGCAAACCAGCGAATCAACAATTCGGAAAGACCTATGATAAAAAGCATCGGAAGTAACAATATCCAATAAACCAATAAAAGTGGAAAAGCAAAAAAGCGTAATACTAAATTGGGGTTTATTCGGAATAACGTTTTGGGCAAAAATTCTGCTGTAATTAGAATTATAATGGTAGAAATAACAGTTTGAATGAAGAGAATTAAAGGTTCGCTAGCCGTAAATCGGGCAATTTGAGGCTCTAATAATTTTGCCATATATATACCATAGATTACCAAAGCTATGTTGTTACCTACCAACATAGTTCCAATAAATCTGGAAGGAATTTTCAAAAATTTCGAGATGATTTTCGCAAAAAAGTCTCCTTGTTTTCCATCTAATTCGATCTTGAGCTTATTCGCTGAAACGAATGCGATTTCCATTCCTGAAAAGAAGGCAGAGAAAAGAAGCATGGCGAGTATTACTCCCAAAGGATAAGATTCCATAGATTATGAGCTACTTATTCAAATATAGCATTATTCAGGATTATTCTTTTCATAAAGTCTTCGTTGCCGTCTTCTCAATAAAAACAAGCCGATAGCAACAACCGAAAAGCCATAAAAATAAAGTGCATCGTAAATGCTTTGCTGAAACGTTTTGTACAAGGCAATTACAAAGGTGACAATGCAAAGCATAAGCCACATTTTCTCCATAAACTTTAATACTTTAATCATTGTCGATGTTTATTACTCCTTTCGGTTTTAAAATTTTATAATCTGTAAACTCAGGATTTGCAATTAAGCCTT
This sequence comes from uncultured Flavobacteriales bacterium, assembly GCA_913052515.1. Next base: position 2,898 of record CAJXFJ010000122.1, read on the forward strand.
CACCCATCAACACCTGTTCTTTTGTTGTAATTTTTACAAACACATCTGACGTAATTTTCTGCGTTTCTTGGTCCCAAACTAGATGTTCGGTATTTAAACGTTCACCTTTTTCATTGATAACAACCACATCTTGCATGGCCTCCATCTTTTTCTCGTATTCTTTATCAATGGCATAGTTTGCAGTCAACTCAGATGTTACATTCATGGCAGAATCTAACACCTTAATGTGAACACCTTCTGGCATTTCACGATATGCTTGTTCTCCAGTATATTGATTCATTACCGGAGCATTTAGTTGAAACTTTACCACTCCTTTTGAACTGTAAATGATTTCTACATCTTTTCCAGATTGAACTGGCAGTTTTTCTTCCAAGTCAAACTTGGCAATTTCTGCAGGATCATTTTCACATGAAAAAAGCACACTTAGCAACAATCCATAAACGATTGCTGAAAGTGTGCTCTTATAAATCTTTTGAATGAATTTTATCAACTAGAATCTAGCTTTAGTTGATTCTCCAATCCAACAACCAACCTCTACTGTTTGACCCTCTTTAATTCCTTTAAAGAAGCAATCTTCCTTGGTTGGGAAATACTTTTTGTAGCTCGCAATTTTACTATTTGCTTTATCCGCTACGGAAGGATCGATTGACTTTGCTTTGTTTAAATAATCTACTGCTAACCAATAAATGGCTTTTTGCATGCAAGGATCATCACTTTTACAAGCTGAAGAACTACCTCCAATCATATCAGCAATCATAATGTAAGGCAATCCGTAGTTCGATTTAGCATTTGCCGCTTTTAAAGCATAAGTTCTGGCATTACTATATGAACCCATACTGCTGTATGCCTGAGCTAGTTCAATGTAATACGTTGACTTTTTATCATCGTCTTCTGCCATTTCAATGGCTTGCTTAAAGAAATCAGCTGCTTCACTGTAATTCTTTTTCTTCAAAGAAAGTATTCCCATTTTCTCCGCTGAAATTGCTGATGGGTTAGTGCTATGTAATTGGTTCGCAATATTAAAAAACACAGGAGCATCTGTACATCCTTTCTGGTCTAGAATGTTAGCCGTTCTTTCCATCCAAGATTGATTTTCTTTTTGTTGCTCATAGTTTTTATTCGCCATATCAATTAATACATCACAACTTAAATATGGGCTTGCCAAACTTCCTATGCTCTCTTGCGCTCTTTCATAATAAGAAGCTGTTTTTTGACCTGCATACTTCTTTAAGTTATAATCAACAATCTCACTTAATTCAGAAAAGATAGCTACCATATCTTCTGGCGTTTTCTTTTCTGCTTTTTCCATTAATACGGCAGCGTTCATGTAAGAAACAACGGCTCCTGCTTCTGAATTTTGACCTTGCAACTCAACCGATTTCGCTAATGTATTGAAAGCCGCTTCTTCATCAGAGCTTTTATACCTCAACATATCGGTACCTTTTCTACCAAGCACATATCCTTCTTTTCCAAAATTGGCTATACGCTGATCATAAACCATCATTAAGGTATCATAATAAGCACTTTTTACAGCTTTATCTTTGGCATTCTTCATTTTGTACTCTACCAAATTAGATCCGTCTACATACATTCTTTCTGAAGAGGCTGGGCAAATTTTAAATACAATGTTCCAAAACTTGTATGCATCCTCGTAGGATTTTTGCTTGTAGTAATCGCGATACAATGAAAGATTTTTAACACACTTAGTACTATCCGCACCATACTTTCCTTGACTGAAAGCGAGTGTACTTAAAAAGGTCATTAAAAATACTAGACTTACTCTTTTCATTTTTGTTGTTTTAGTTAAGCTATTAATCATATTTACGTTTGATAAACCATCGGTCATTTATTGTAACTCCAAACTGGAAATTTACAAAGCGTTCCTCAATCAACTCATTATCTGTTTTACCTCTCTGGCCAACTTCTATTCCGAAGTTTAAAGTTGAAAATGATTTTCTCAATGGCATTGCAATACCAAAGCCTATGCCAAACTCTTGGATGTCTTCACCGTTTATATTCAGATAGCCAGAATTATAGCGCAAGCCTGCACGGTAACCCATTCGTTTCCAATACGAACCAAAAGAAGTCAAATCATTGAATTTTTCAAATCCCAAACTAATTTCAGAATAAGATTGTGTTAGCACTTCGGCAGTAATTTGCTCCTCTTCAAATTGAGTGTTTGTATAATCTAAACCTAACATCCACTCTCCTTTATTCTCAATACTTACGCCAAAACCTATATTAGAACCAATTGGAATTGTTGTTTTCACATCATCAACATCGGCGATAGTATCCTTAAAATCTTCAAAGTCTATATCGCCATCGTAATTTCTTAGTAAATACTTTTGCTTTGCATCAATTTCAGAGATTGGAGAACTAGTTAATCCAACTACCATTCGATACTTCGAATTTAAATCTCTAAAATATTGTAAGCCCAAATCAAATGTAAAGGCATTTACATTTAACTCAGTTTGATCTAACGTATTGAAAAAAAATGAACTGTTATTATAAATCACTCTTCGTTCATCACTTAAATTTCCAAATAAATAGTTTCCACTAATACCAATAGACAAATGGTCTATTAACTCAACGGAAGTAGCCACAAAAATTTGACTTAAACCTCCTGAACCGGTATATAAATTCTCTATTTGTTGTCCGTTAGATGTTGTATTTATGTTTTGATATTCATAACCCACTTTGCTGTATGGACGAATTCCAAAGCCAACACCCCAACGAGAAGCAATTGGCATTGCAATCATCATGTGGCTTAAAAAAGCACTATTTTCTGTTTGGCTGCTATTTTGGTTTTCCAAATTGACACTTTGCCCAAATATTCCAGCTTCAAATGTTGTTAAACTTAAGTTTGAGAATGAAGCTGGATTTTTAATATTTATAAAATTCGAACCTCGATCATTGAGCTTTACGTCGCTTCTTGATAGCGAATCATAAATCTGAGGCTTATAATTCATGGGTCTCCATGCATATCCGGTTCCGAGCATACCGAAGTTCCCATTGGTGTATTTGGGTTGAATTAGCCCTATACCATATCTAGAGTAGGGAGAAAATGTTGTGTTTTGTGCTAGAAGTGCTAGGTTGCCCAAAAGCATCATCAACAGCAAAGCGAAGTATTTATTCGCAGTTGTATATAAGTATTTCATTTAAGCCTTTTAGCACCAAATTTGGGTCTGCAAAGATGCCATTTTTTAACTCTTTTTCAAAAAGCTTTGC
>CAJXFJ010000123.1 GCA_913052515.1 uncultured Flavobacteriales bacterium
GATAAAATGAATTTAAACAAAAACTTAATAAGCGTAAGAAATTTACCAAGTGGACTATATATACTACTTATTGAAGGATTAAAGAAGCCAACAAAATTTTATATCCACTAACTAATAGAGTAAATTAAACCTATCATAACCACATAGTGATTAACTATGTGGTTTTTATATTCAATACTGTCAATAGGGGATTTAAATTTACTTGTCAAACTTCAATGCTGATTAATGTAAAGAAGCTATAATTAACAATTCCACATATCTTTAATCGCTTCCTAAAATAATTAATGCAGCATAACATATTGATGAAGATAGTATTCATAAAATCATACAACTTGTTAAAGAACTTAATCTAACAGTTAGAGAAAAAACCACCTACCAAGATGGTAGTCAATGTTCTTTAAGAACCTTCCGAATCAAAATGGTTGAGCGTTCCAGGTAATTATGTAGCATTAAATGCGAGTGGTACTAGCTCTTATAATATTGATATTACCAATGGAGTTGATACCTTAATTATGAGAATTGACTCTGAAACTGATATTGATGACTCCTTAAACATAGGTAGCACAATTAATCAAGGTGATACCATTTGTGGACTTTTAGGAATTGGAGGACAATATGATGCGGGTACTCCTTTTACAGAAGAGTATCAAATATTCCCCATGAGATACAGCGATTTAACAATCTGTAAATTAATTATCAGTGTATCAGAAATAAATGCTGAACGAAACGAATTTTTGATTGTTCCAAACCCTGCTAAAAGTCAATTTTCGATTCAATATACAGCTTTCAATCATGAGGTAACACTCTTTATTTATAATGTTCAAGGAAAACTTGTACATCATTAGTTGTTTAAGGATTCAAACCAACTTAAAAATAAGCGTTTTGATTTTGAAAATCAACCTAAAGGATTATACTTCATATCCATAAAAGATGGAGAGAAAACCATCAGTAAAAAGTTGATTTTACAATAGAGATTCAAACCTAAAATAGAAAAAGGGCTTTGAAAATTCAAAGCCCTTTTTTTATACTTAAAGGTTGTCTAACATCAATTACCAAATAATCAATCATTCAAAAGGTAGATATTCAGAATATCTAACACTATTCTTGCTACCTTTTTTAAATTAGCTTTTGACAACAATCCTGTTCTTAAGTAATAAGAGATGAAGTTTTTTGTTGTGAATTTCTAATTCATACTTCAGAATATCCTTGGAGTATCTATTTGATTGAACTCGGTTAAATTGTGTCTTTATCTGGTAAAAATTCACAAATTCGTGATAACTATTTTGTGGAATCGTATTTGCAAATTGAATTCTATTTCTGCCCTTTAGCTTAGGTATTGCTCTTTTGATACCTTTCTTATTCGCTTGACGTAACACTATATTTCCAGTTTAGCGATCAAACTAACTAGCTCTACTGCTCGACAAGAATAAGCGTATTCATTATCATACCATGCTACAATTTTCACCAAGTTTCCATTAACGGCTGTAAATTGCGAATCAACAATGGCAGAGTGAGCATTTCCTAAAATATCTGCTGACACCAATGGCTCAATAGAGTACTCAATAATTCCTTTTAAACTGTTCTCAGAAGCGGAAATAAATCTATCATTAAGCTCTTCTTTCGTGGTAGTGCATTTTAAAATTGCCGTAAAATCAACCATTGATCCATCGGGAATAGGAACGCGCATGGCCATTCCATCTAACTTTCCTTCTAAATGAGGCAAAACCTTTCCTACAGCACTAGCAGCACCAGTAGTTGTTGGAATTATTGAAAGTGCTGCTGCTCGAGACCTTCTAAAATCTCGATGAGGGGCATCTTGAATATTCTGGTCTGAAGTGTAGGCATGAATAGTTGATAAATAGCCTTTTTCTATGCCAAAACTATCATCAACTACTTTTACAAGGGGAGCTAAGCAATTTGTTGTGCACGAAGCGTTTGATACTATTTCATCACTTGCTTTCAACTCTTGTTGATTGACGCCCAACACAATGGTTTTAATATTTCCTTTGGCGGGTGCTGAAATAACCACTTTTTTGGCTCCAGCTGTTAAATGTTTTCTGGCCCCTTCCTCATTGGTAAATACTCCTGTTGACTCAATAACTACATCTACCTTTAACTCTTCCCATGGTAACTGTGAAGGATCCTTTTCTTTACAAACTTGCACTTTATGACCATCCAACAACATAAATGTATCTGAAACAGAAACATTGGTATCTAACTTTCCATGAACTGAATCATATTTTAATAGATGAGAAAGTATTTTGACATCTGCCAAATCATTGATGGCAACCACTTCAAATTGATTATCTTGTATCATGTTTCGAAAACACAACCTGCCGATTCTGCCGAAGCCGTTTATTGCTACTCTTAGTTTAGTCATAGTATAAGTTTATTGATTTCTTCTAATTGTTTTAGCTAAAAGAAGGCTCTTTAAATGCCTGCAAATACAACAATTAGCATTTCTTAATTCGTCTCCAAATATTCAACAAATGCAGTTTAAATTCAATCCCACAATTCGTATATTTAGACACTATATTAACTCATTATGTTAATTTAGAATACTTTTTAGATAAAATAGAACACCTTGTTAAATTGGACAGTTATAAGCATTACATTATACCTCCTTTAAAGAAAGTTGAACTTGATTTAGGTTCCTCTTTAAAGTACTCTCGCTACACCAAAAGACAACCTGATGCAAAAGCCTATTGGCATTATCATCCTGAAGTTGAATTGGTATTTATAAAAGAAGGAAGTGGCAAAAGATATGTGGGAAATCATATTTCTAATTTTCAAGGAGGAGACTTATTATTAATTGGTCCTAACATTCCCCACTTTGGCTACGACTTTGGTTTACATAATGTCAATAAAGAAATTGTCGTTCAATTTAAATATGATATCATAAAAAATTCGGCAAAATCAATGCCTGAATTAAAATCCATTGAATCTTTAATCGAGAAATCAAAAGCAGGAATCGCTTTTCATGGAAAAACAAAAGAAGCAGCAGGAAGAGCGTTAGAAGCCATGCATAGAAAGAATCAATTTGAGAGATTATTATGTTTACTTAAAATATTAGAATCCTTATCAAAATCTGAAGAATATAAATTATTGAATGCAGCAGGCATGACTCTTTTAGTTCAGAATATGGATGATGACCGAATTGATCGTGTTTATCAATTTGTAAAAGAAAACTATGATTTGCCAATTCAATTAAGTAAAGTTTGCCAGCTTGTAAATATGACTGAACCAGCTTTTTGTCGATTCTTTAAAAAGTACACTAAAAAAACCTTTACACAGTTTGTAAATGAGTTCCGAATTAAAGAAGCCATGCAACAAATCTCAGCAGAAAATAAAAGCATTACAGAAATTGCAATTGCTACAGGTTTTAATAACTTTTCGCATTTTAATAAGCAATTCAAAAAGTTTACAGGAGTTACTGCCTCTACTTATAAAAAGTCATTATTTAAGATAATTAAGTAAGTAATCGCTCTGTTTATTGTAAAGGTGGTGTTCCCGGGCCTATAGAAGCACTTCTAAACCAAACTTCAGCATAGCAACCCTTTTCATATTGCTTTTTAATATCACCACCGAAAGTATTTGCTCCTGTATACCAAACCTGATTCAAATTCGGATCCATTCCATTTACTTGATTATAAACCCCTTGTTTAAAATAAATCAATTCTCCGGCATAGGCGTTTTGACGTTCAACACCATCTTGTCCCATAGGCACAAATAGCTTTTTTACTTGTTCAGGTATGTTTTCTTTTTCGGTGTATTCCGAAGAAATTAAATTCTTGGTAAACGTTCTAGTCTCATGTCCTTCCGAAGTAAACGTTAAATACATAATTCCTTCAAAAACATTAATTTCATAGCTAAACTCTTCACCAAGCTCTATCCCTTCTTCTGGTTCAATTGGATACTCATTTGCAGATTTACCAACTACCGACATATCGTAGCCCCATACAGGAGTTGAAAAATCCCATCTTTTGCCATTGTCCTCCCCTGCTGTATTAATCTCGTAGTTCCAAAAAACGGATCCTTTCGTATGACCAGGAAACTTTTTGTAAAAAATTTTCAACGGTTCATTTTCATGTCCCTCACCACTATGTATTTGCCCAACAACGGTTGAAAAAGCGGCTGCTACTCTTGCATCTCCTGTTTCAGATACTTGCATGACTTTACATACGCCTGTTAGCTTACCTCCTTCTTCTGGAGTCCACTCTCTTTTTTCTTGCAATTCTGAGCGTGTATTTTTCGAGTTTTCTGAGGTTATTCCTGAATTTGGTGTTTTATAAACTACCCAATGTCTTGTGCCATCTATTGCCGTATAAAAGAAGTCAGGATGCTGAAAATCGATCAAATTCTCAATACTTTCTCCATTTCCTAATAATATTTTAAACTTTTCCATAAATGGGATTATGGTATTTGGATATATCACTTTCTGATTAAAGCCATCATTTTTATTAAAGTATTCCGCATTTGAAAAAGCTGTTTCACTAACTTTTATTTCTGCCTTTTTAAACCATACTTCAGCATAGTTGCCATCTTCATATTGTGCTTGAACATTTCCTTGATTGCTTTCTCCATTGGTACACCAAATCTTATTCTCTTTTCGACTTTTTCCATTGGTCTGATTGTATGCACCTAGCTTGAAAAATATCCCTTCTTCGGCATAGGCATTCTCTCTTTCCACTCCATTCTGTCCTGCAGGAAAGAACAAATTAACGACTTGCTCTGGTGCTTGTTCTTTTTGGATAAATTCAGATTCAACTAAATTCTTTGTAAACGTTTTAGTTTCATGCCCTTCTGAAGAAAAAGTAAGATACATTATCCCACCTTCTACTTTAACTTCATAACTAAATTCTTCTCCTAACTCAATACCACTTTCAGGTTCTTCAGGAAAAGTAGATTCGGTTTCTCCAGCCATAGAAAAGTCATAACCCCAAACTGGGTAAGAAACATCCCATCGTTTTGAATTATCATCGCCTTGCGTATTAATCTCATAATTCCAAAAGACTGAACCTTTAGTATGACCGGGAAATTTCTTGTAAAAAATCTTTAAAGGTTCATTTTCATGTCCATCAGCACTATGAATTTGACCTACAACAACAGAATAAGAAGCAGGAACTCTAGCATCTCCACTTGATGAAACATTCATTACTTTAAGCGTGGCACTTAAGCGAGCTTTATCTTTTGGAAACCACTTCTTAGTTTGAGCTAACTCTGTTCGTGTATTGTTTGAAGTACCATGCGTATTACCTACATTAGGTGTTTTAAACGCATACCAAGTTGTTGTTGAGTCTTCAGTTCTAAAAAAATAATCCTCATGTTGAAAATCTATTGGAACACCTGCATTGCTGCCATCTCCAAGAATTAAATTCCAATGTTCAAAAAAATTTTCAAAACCGGTATCTTGAGCATTGGCGTTGGAAACTTTTACCCCTTTAGATGCTGTATTTTCACAACTCGTGAAAAACTGAAACAGTCCTATGATGGTCAAATAAAATATAGAATGATTCTTCATTTGAATTATTAAATTAGAAAAAGCAATTAATTGAATTGCTGTGCTACTTGAATACTGTTACTAAGGAGAGAAGTTATCTTTTCATAATCAAATTCTCCATCTTGGTTTTTTACAAAAAGTTGAGACCCCATTCCAACTGCAATAGCACCTGCATTGAACCATGATTTCAGGTTTTCTTCTTCAGGTTTCACACCACCAGTTGGCATTATTTTCAACCACGGACAAGGAGCTAAAGCAGACTTTATGTAATTAGGCCCTAGTAAATTACCCGGAAAAGCTTTCATAACGGGGACTCCCCATTTGTGAGCATGATTCATTTCTGTTAAAGTAGCACATCCTCCTGTCCAAAAGACATTTCTCTTTTTACAATAGTCTGCAATCTCTTCATCAATAAATGGAGAAACTAAAAAGTGTGCTCCAAGTTCTATAAATAGTTCGGCCTGTTCTGCTGTTGCAATAGACCCTATGCCGATAGCCAAATCTGGATATTTTTCTTGACAATACTCCAA
>CAJXFJ010000124.1 GCA_913052515.1 uncultured Flavobacteriales bacterium
TATGTGTTTTCTTGAAAAGGATTGAATGTAAACTTTTTAACCTTCATATAAACCATTTTTAGCTAGCTTATAAAAGTAAGCTAATGCCGATAAAATCTTTAATTTTAAGCTTCTTTTGAGCAGATTAGTTAATATACGGACAATCTTGACTTTAGCCATCTTTTGTCTATTGAGCACCGATAGTTTGGCTCAATTTTACAATGGCACTCAAACTACTTTTGGCAAAAATCGAGTTCAATACGATGATTTTGAATGGCAATTTTATCGATTCAAAGAGTTTGAAACTTACTTTTATACCGGTGGTAAAACCTTAGCCGTTCATACTGCACACTATGCCAATAAACGAATTCCTGAATTAGAGAAATTTCTTGACTTTTATTTAGAAGATCGCATTCAGTTTATTATTTACAACAAACAATCTCATTTCAGACAAAGCAATATTGGCTTAAATACCAATCCTAATTACAACATTGGTGGGCTAAGCCGAATTGTTGGCTCTAAAGTGTTTATCTACTTTGAAGGAGATTACGAAAAACTTGAAAAACAGATTGATGCTGGTATTCAAAGAGTACTCATTTACCAAATGATTTTTGGGGGTAATTGGCGAGAAGTATTAAGGAACTCAGCCTTGCTTTCACTTCCTGAGTGGTATATCGAAGGTTTAATATCTTACCTATCGTACCCTGATGATCCTTACCTAAATAGCCGGATTAAAGATGGCATTTTAAATGAAGACTTTAAAAAGTTTAACACCCTTAGTAATGAGGAAGCTAAAATTGCCGGACATGCTATTTGGCAATACATTTCTGAGGTTTATGGTAAGAAGGTAATTTCAAATATTTTATATATGACTAGAGTTAGTCGTGAGGTAGAGGACGGATTTCTGTATGTAATTGGAGTCCCTTTTGATGAACTTTATGAAGACTGGCTTTCGTACTACCAAGAAAAATATGAGGACAAAAACTCTACCCAATTAGAAGCAATAACTAATGCTGACTTTAAAGTAAAAAAGAGAAGACTATATCAAAATTATATTGAAAGCCCAAACCAACAATACCACTTATATACTGAAAACCAACTAGGCAAGTACCGTATTTATCTATACAACAAATCGGAAGATAATCGAAAACTGATTTACAAAGCGGAACACAAACTTGATCGAATTCAAGATTATAGTTATCCACTTATAGGTTTTCACCCAAGTGGGGAAATGATCAACTTTATAACAGAATCAAAAGGAGATGTGCTACTCTTCACCTATCAAATCAAAGAAAAGAAACTAGCTGTTAAACCTATTTTAAAACTAGAAAAAGTATTGAGTTTTGATTACTCCCCAAATGGAAAAGAGTTGGTTTTTTCTGCTATTTCAAAGGGTCAATCTGATTTGTACCTATACAACATGCTCGGAAACACACAGAAAAATCTAACCAGTGATGTATATTCCGATTTATATCCTGCTTTTAGCCCAGATGGGAGTTCTATCTATTTTAGTTCAGACAGAAACAATGATAGTCTAGGAATTGAAAACCCGACCTATGATCGGTTTAATCATGAAAAGGACATTTTTGAATATCGTTTTAATGAAGAAGAAGCTATTCGAGAAGTGACAAATTCACCATTTGAAAATGAATCACAGGCTGTTTATTCAGATAAGCTATACTATTTAAAAAACAAGGATGGTTTTAACGAACGATACTATACACTTTATGATAGTAGCATAAGCAGTATTGATACAACAATCAATTACAAGTACTACTATGAACATTTTTCAAATAACAACTCAAATAACATACTAAAACAAGCTTCATCTAATACGGAGAATATAAATCAAATTATATATTCAGATGGGAAATTTCAATTGCAACAAAGTGCAAATCAATTTGATTTTACGGCTAGTGAAGACAATCTAGAAGATAATCGTATAGACCCTTCTTTTAAAGAAGAAGAAAAGATTGTGCGGTTTAAATCATTTGAAAAAGCTTTACCATCAAATGCTGAAGTAGACCCTGATGAATATACCTTTTCATTTGAGGAAGGTTTAGCAAGAAAAACTATTGTTTCAAATACTGAAGAGCCAGAAGTTGAAGAACTTAAATTTCCAACTCAGCGATTATATCGGTTGAATTTTAGTCCTGATAATTCTGTATTGCAATTAAACAATATGTTTTTAACGAGCCAATATCAAGTTTTTAATGGTGGGCCTTATACCAATCCTGGAGTTGGTGTAAATACCAATATTGGCATTGTTGATCTTATGGAAAACCACAAGGTGTATGGATCTTTTAGGTATAGTGGAGATTTAATTGAATATGGTTTAAATTATCAAAACCTTGAAAAGCGGTTAGACAAAGAATACTCTTTTAGCAGAAGAAGACTTAGAACAACAGATACGCCCTTTCCTTTTGATACCAAAACGCTACAAGCATCTGTAAGTCTCATCTGGCCTTTTAATGAGGTAAGCAGTATTCGTGGAGTGGTTCAAGCCAGAAACGATAAATTAATCCCTCTTTCAAGCGACCGTTTTAATTTACAAAGAGACATTAGCAATGAATATTGGGCTTCTACAAAAGTGGCTTATGTGTTTGACAACACGAGAGATATCGCTTTAAATATTCGATACGGAACAAGGTACAAGATATTTGCGGAACAGTATCAATTGGCTTATACTGAAGTTGAAAACGCTGAAAAGAATCAAAACTTAACCGTTCTTGGTTTTGATTTTAGACATTATCAAAAAATTCATCGAGAACTAATCGGTGTATTTCGCTTTGCAGGAAGTAAGTCTCTCGGAAACAACCCATTAATCTATTATTTAGGAGGTGTAGATGAATGGTGGAAATCTGATATTTATGATGAAAGCACCCCAATAGATTTTAGTCAGAATTATGGTTTCCAAGCATTAGCGGCCAATATGAGAGGCTTTTTACAAAATGTAAGAAACGGAAATAACTTTGCTGTTATAAATACAGAGATTCGATTTCCAGTATTTACTTACTTTATCAAAAGACCCATTCAATCTGACTTAATTAGAAACTTTCAAATCGTTGGTTTTGGCGATGTAGGTACAGCTTGGGTTGGTGACTCTCCTTTTGCAGATGATAACCCAATTAATAACGAAAGTAGAACACAAGGGCCAATTACAGTAACCTACGAAAACATAAACGACTCAATAGTTGGTGGAGTTGGCTTTGGTCTAAGAACTACTCTTTTGGGCTACTTTGTTAGAGCAGATTGGGGGTGGGGTATCGAAAATGGGTACGTAAGTGATAAACCTTTATTTATGTTTTCTTTAAGTCTTGATATATAAGTTTATGAGTTTTTCAACATTAATTATATTAGTTATCATTGGCCTACTAGCCGGAGTTTTAAGCGGCATGGTTGGTGTTGGTGGTGGAATAATTATAGTGCCTGCCTTAGTGTACTTTTTAGGAATGAGTCAACATGGAGCTCAAGGTACAAGCCTTGCACTTATGCTACCTCCTATTGGCATTTTAGCTGCTATGAACTATTATAAAGAAGGCAACTTAAATTTAAAATTTGCAATCGTTATTGCTGCTGCGTTTATCATTGGGGGCTACTTTGGCTCTAAAATTTCAATCTCTTACATCAGCGAAGATGTGATGAAAAAGATTTTTGGATTTGTAATGCTTTTTGCTGCTATTAAAATGATTTTCTTTTCAAAGTAAGATGGATTTAAAAGAACAGATTCATTCATTAGCTGAAGATTTCTTTTTAGAGGTTAAAGAAATTAGGGAGCATCTTCACCAACACCCGGAACTTTCTTTTAAAGAAGTAGAAACTTCCAATTATTTAAAAAATAAACTTCAATCTTGGGGTATTGAAATTGATGCCACTTGGGTAAAAACTGGCTTTTCGGTCGTAATCAACGGTCATGAAGACGGGGAAACTATTGCACTGAGAGCAGACTTGGATGCCTTACCAATACTTGAACAAAATGAAGTAAACTACAAATCGAAAAACGATGGGATCATGCATGCCTGCGGTCATGATGTGCATGCAGCTTGTTTAATGGGCGTAATTAAAATACTTCATACTTGCAAAGGGCAATGGAAAGGCAAAGTAGTTTGTTTCTTTCAAGCTGGTGAAGAAAAATTGCCAGGTGGAGCCTCACTAATGATTAAAGAGGGGATTATTGAAAAGTACAAACCCAAAAAAATAATTGCTCAACATGTTTATCCTGAATTTGAAGTAGGTCATGTAGGTTTTAAGCCGGGCATGTATATGGCTTCTGCAGATGAAATTTACCTTAAGGTTAAAGGTAAAGGTGGTCATGCCGCATTACCCCATAAAAATATTGACCCTATTGTAATTGCCGCAAACCTTATTCTTGAATTACAACAAATAGCAAGCAGAATTGCACCCCCAACAATACCTACTGTTCTTTCGTTTGGTAAAATTGAAGGCTTAGGAGCTACCAATGTAATTCCCGATGAAGTGACTATTGAGGGAACTTTGAGAACCATGAATGAAGAATGGAGAGCTATCTTCCATGAAAAAATCACTCAAATCGCTACTCATACTGCGGAAGCATTTGGCGGTAGTTGTATCGTAGATATACAGAAGGGTTATCCGTTTTTGGTTAATGATGAAGCAACAACTCTTAAAAGTCAAGAAGTAGCGAAAAACTACTTAGGCGAAGAATTTGTGCATGCTTTAGACCTTAGAATGACAGCTGAAGACTTTGCCTATTTCTCGCAACATGCAGATGTATGCTTTTACCGTTTAGGTGTTGGAAACAAAAAGAAAGGAATTACTTACAGTGTTCACCACCCTAAATTTGACATTGATGAGAATGCCTTAAAAATGGGAAGTGGACTACTTGCATTCATTGCAATTAGCCACTTAAGTGACTAATTATATTGCTTCTAATCCACAACAATTACACAGTACTTGCTTGCTCTCCAGAATTCATCAGGATTTAAAATAACCAAGCTATCCACTCCGTCTTTTCCTTTAAACTCATAAGAGTTATCTGGATGATTGGTCACTAATTCAGCCTTTTTCGCATAAATTAAAAAAGAAGTCTGCTCCCGGATATCTATCTTACTGAAGTATTCCTTATTAAAATTATTTTTCAAATCTTCTTTTCCACCAATACCTAACAAGCCACCTTCTTTCGTTAAAACATTCTTTTCTTTTAACTCTTTATATGTGCCATAAGCGTAATACGCCGTGTTTATTGTTTCTTCTTGGTCTTCTATTTTTCGCTCTTTCATCTGGTTTGAAAAATTTAAAGAATCAAGCATAAAATACAATTTACCTACTTCTAGTTCACTATCTGAAAGTAGACTCTTAACTCGCTCTATTTCTTGATTTTTTGTATCTATTTGGCCATTCAAATTATTAATCAATTTTTGAAATTCTGAAAGTTGAACATTTGATGCTTTTAAACGAGCATTCAAATTATTGATCATTTCTTCGTTTTGACTCATTAATTTACTGATTGCAGTAATATCTTCTGAAATTGATTGTTTGATATCAGTGCTTTCTTGCCCACCATCAATAGAGCGCATGCGCATCATTCCTTCTCGCTCTCTAATCTCTCTTAAATTACTTTGAATCTCATTGAAAGACTTTAACATATCGTTTAAAACCGAATCCTGCCTTTGAATCTGATTTTCGGCTATTTTATTGTCTTCAGTTAACTGATCTACTTTTTCTTGGTTGCAAGAAGCCAAGAATACAACAAGTAATACAAGAGTCAATATTCGATTTGTCATAGGTATGGTTTTACTCAAAGATATCTTTTTGGCCATACTTCACAAAATACATAGCTTATATATTATGCTAAATTTGCCTAAAAATTACACTATGAAAAAAACGGTCATTACCTTCTTATTTTGCCTTGGACTGATAAGTCTGAGTAAAGCTCAACTAGCTGAAGAAGTTCATCTTGAAGAAGTAAAATCAGGAGATGAAGTTAGTTTAAATGTTTTCTATTTTGAAAACAGCCCATTTGCATATAAAAACAATGGAAAGCTAACAGGAATA
>CAJXFJ010000125.1 GCA_913052515.1 uncultured Flavobacteriales bacterium
TGTTTCTTCATTCTCATCGTATCCATTAATCGCATTTAAAGTAATATACATACTCTCAACCCATCCGCCTAAGGACATTAAGGCTAATTTTCCTTGCATTTCATTACGCTCCATAAATTCAACGGCTTGATAATAGGATTGACCTGCAATGATGGTTAATGAATCTTTGTCCTCAAGATGCGCTTGAACTTCTTGCAGCATTTCATCATTCATCATCTCTTCAATGTTCAAATCTGAACCAATCTTCTTCACTACGGTGTAAAGCTCTAAAGTAGTTTCAATATCCTGATATGCTGCAGCATAAGCTAAATCAGCCGTATACACACCAAAATTTAATGCTTTAGAAGTTGGATCAGTGTAATTGCTTTCGTTTGCAGCAGAATTCGTCAAGCTTTTTGCATAGTCTACACCATTATCATTAATAAAACCAAACATTTGTTCAGGCGATGGAATCGGAAAATAGGCTTTGTTCAAACTTTTCTTTAATGGCGCTTCTGCTTCAGTTTTCAGCTTTTCAGATTCGGTTTCATCTAAATTTGCTTTTTTTCTATTTTGGTTTGGTTCTGTACAAGAGATAATAAATAAAGAAACCATCAAAATAAACGCTACATTCTTCATGCTGTGGATTTTGCCCCTAAATTAGTAAAGAAGGTTGAAACTCAAACTGTTTTTTTAACCCACTTGTGTTTTTCTAGAAAAGATTGGCAAAAGATGAAGTCCCATAAAAGTTATGGCTCCATTAATCAGTAAAATCTCAAAACCAAACTCATACCCATTGAAGAGCGCTTTCGAATTTACATGAATCAAATACGTAAAAACAGGAGAAGCAATACAAACAATTGGAACTAGCTTATCTACCGTTTTTTTAGTTGAAACTAAGCCAAAAGTAAATAGACCTAACAAAGGACCATAGGTATATGCAGCAGCAGTAAACAGTTCACTTATTACACTCTCATCGTTTAAAAAACTAAATAGTATAATGACCGAAAACAAAATAAAGGACATTAGAATATGCACTTTAATTCTACTAGATTTTTTATGCTCTTGCTCTATATTCTCAATATTTAAAATATCAATACAAACCGAAGTAGTAAGAGCCGTCAAAGCAGAATCTGCTGAAGAATAAGCAGCAGCTATCAGTCCAAGAATAAATAGTATGGCAACCGTAAAACCTAGTTCTCCACCTAAAGCAATTGAGGGTAATAATTCATCTCCTTTTGTTGGAATTTCCATACCTATTTGTGCTGCATATTGATAAAGCAATACTCCTAAGCTTAAAAATAGCAGGTTAACGAAAACTAAAACGAGGCTAAATGAAAACATATTCCATTGGGCTTCTTTCAAACTTTTGCAACTTAGATTTTTCTGCATCATATCTTGATCCAGGCCTGTCATAACTATGGTGATAAAAGCCCCACTAATAAATTGTTTCCAAAAAAAACGCTTATCTCTCCAATCTTCAAAAAAGAAGGTTTTTGAAAACTCACTATCACTAATCGAAGAAGCTATTCCTGAAAGGTCTAAATTCAAGGCTGAACCAATCTTCCAAATGGTAATACCAACAGCTAGCAACATAAATAAGGTTTGCAAGCTATCAGTCCACACTATGGTTTTTATTCCCCCTTTAAAGGTATAAATCCATATCAATAAAATAGTAATGGCTACGGTTAAAAAGTATGGTACTCCCCATGCGTCAAACACAGCCATCTGAAGCACATTAGCCACCAAGAAAAGTCGAAAGGCAGCGCCGATTGTTCGTGACAAAATGAAGTAAAACGCCCCAGTTTTATAGGTATATTTTCCATACCTATTTTTAAGATAAGTATAAATGGAAGTAAGGTTAAGCTTGTAATATAAGGGCAGTAAAACCAAACCTATAACTAAGTAACCTAACAAATAGCCAAGTACCATTTGTAAGTAAGAAAACTGTGTTGCTTCAACCCAACCTGGCACAGAAATGAAAGTTACTCCCGACAAAGAAGTGCCTATCATTCCAAAAGCGACTAAATACCAAGGAGAATTTTTATTCCCAATAAAAAAGCTTTGATTGTTTGCCCCTTTTGAAGTCAGGAAACTTATCAATAGCAAAACACCAAAGTAAATTGCAATAATTATAACAACTGTTGTTGGAGACATAGGCTAAAAACTGCTGCGAAATACGGAAAAAAGGTCCATTATATAAACTAAAAGTAATACGAACACTTGATTGTGTTTTATCATCGTAATTTTGTGCGCTATGTCATTAGAACAGTATTCTTCAAAACTATTAGCTGATGCCGTTGAGCAGTTTGCTAGTTTGCCAGGTGTTGGTAAACGAACTGCAATGAGACTTGCCTTATTTCTATTGAAAAAAGAAAAAGAAGAAATTGAACGCTTTGGTCAAGCATTTATAGACCTCAGAAACAAAGTACAATACTGTGAAAAATGTTACAATATTTCAGATGATCAAATTTGTCACATTTGCAACAACCCTAGTCGAGATGAGAGTACACTTTGTGTAGTTGAAGACGTAAGAGATGTGATTGCCATTGAAAACACTGGACAATACAGAGGAACTTATCATGTTTTAGGTGGAATAATTTCACCCATGGACGGAATTGGCCCTGCGGATTTAAATATTGAAGCATTAGTAAAACGAGTTTCTGAAGGCTCTGTAAAAGAAATTATTATGGCAACAAGTACCACTATGGAAGGAGAGACTACAAACTTCTATTTATACAAAAAGCTCAAACCATTTGATTTAAAAGTTTCTGCAATAGCAAGAGGAATTTCAGTTGGCGATGAGCTGGAATATGCCGATGAATTAACCCTTGGTCGCTCTCTAATAAACCGAGTTCCGTATGAATCAACATTGGCAGGCTAATTCATGGAGTTAAGTATTGTTATAGTCAATTACAACGTGCAGTATTTTCTAGAAAACTGTTTAAATGCTGTATTTAAAGCTTCTAAAAATTTGGATTTAGAAGTATTTGTAGTTGATAACAATTCAGTTGATGGCTCTATTAAAATGATTGAGGAAAAGTTTCCTGAAGTTAAGTTAATTGCCAATAAAGAAAATTTAGGTTTTTCAAAAGCCAACAATCAAGCCATTAAGCAAGCAAAAGGAGAATTTGTCCTTTTATTAAATCCGGACACAGTTGTAGAAGAAGATACTTTTAAAATTTGCTTGGACTTTTTTAAAAAGCATGATGATGCAGGTGGTTTGGGTGTAAAAATGCTAGATGGAAAAGGAGCATTTTTACCTGAATCAAAAAGAGGCCTCCCTACCCCCAAGGTAGCTTTTTACAAAATCTTTGGTCTTTCTCATTTATTCCCCAAATCAAAAAACTTTGGTCAATATCATCTTGGCCACTTATCTGCTGATAAGAACCATGAAATTGAAATTTTGAGTGGTGCTTTTATGATGATAAGAAAGAAAGTTTTAGACAAAATTGGCTTACTGGATGAAAGCTTCTTTATGTATGGTGAAGACATTGACCTTTCTTATCGAATCACAAAAGCCAATTACAAGAATTACTATTTAGCCGATACTTCAATCATTCATTACAAGGGAGAAAGCACTAAAAAAAGTAGCATTAACTATGTTTTTGTGTTTTATAGGGCTATGGCCATTTTCGCCAAAAAGCATTTCTCAAACAAGAATGCAAAACTCTTTTCAAGCTTAATCAACTTAGCTATCTACTTAAGAGCAAGCTTTGCTTTGTTCACCCGAACCATTAAGCAGATTGTCTTACCATTATTAGATGCCGGATTCCTTTTGATCGGAATTTATTGGTTTATGAATTATTACGAAGCCAATGTAAAAAAGGCTGCTGGTGAATACTATCCTGAAGCTGTAGATGATTTTGGCATTCCAATTATGGTAGGCATCTATATATTGGTGTTTTTGTTAAATGGTGTTTATGCTTTGCCTACCAAATTCAGAAACATCATTCAAGGCGCATTCTCGGGTTCATTAGTAGTTTTAATTACCTATTCACTTTTAGATGAAGAGTATCGATTTTCAAGAGCTGTTGTTTTGTTTAGCGTATTATGGACTTTGTTTATCATTCCAGCATACAGACTTTTACTGAGTGCGCTAAAACTCAATATTATTGAGCGCAACCTTGAAAACCGCATTGCAATTGTTGGAAAAGCAGATGAATTGAAAAGAATTGATTCCTTAATCAAAAACACCATTCTCCAACCTCAACTCATTTGCTATATCAGTTCTGATAATCAAGAAGAAACTAACTTTAATTATACTGGAAAGCTATATCAACTTGAAGATATAATTGATATCTACAATTTAAATGAAGTGATTTTTTGTTCAAAGGATGTAAGTTCTGAGGAAATCATAAAACAAATGGCTGCATTAAGTCAAAAAGACGTAGATTTTAAGATTGCCCCACCTGAAAGCCTCTATATCATTGGAAGCAATTCAAAACAACATGCGGGTGAGTATTATGTAATCAGCTCTGATGCAATTCTAAAACCAATCAATCAACGCAACAAACGTTTACTCGACATTTCACTTGCCATCTTATTGACATTACTATCTCCAATTTTGGTTTGGTTTAACCCAAGTTTTAAACTTTACTTTAAAAATTTATTTCTCATACTTAGCGGCAAACTATCATTCGTAGGTTTTAGTCGTGTTAGTAATTTAAAAGATCATCAACTCAGGTTAAAAAGAGGAATTCTAACTCCTTCTGATCAGTTTAAAGGAATTCAATTAGATGATAAAAGTCAAGAACAACTTAATTTTGAATATAGCAGGGAATACAATTTAGGTAAGGATTTAGAGATTATTTTTAAAAACCTAACCAAGCTTGGGAATAGTTAATTCACTTACTCCAAATTTAACCGAATTGATTTACGTTTAAAAATTAAAAGTTAACAGCTAATTAAGCTTACTATTAATCCAATTTATTAGCCTAAAAAAGTTAATTAAATAGATTCCTTTCCTTGGTTTTCACCACCTCTTCAGTTGATTCAAATTTGGTTAATTTTGCCATAAATTTTTTAGGACAAACAGATGGCAGAAATTGAACTAATAATGCCCAAAATGGGAGAAAGTGTAGCAGAAGCTACCATTACAAAATGGTTAAAATCTGAAGGCGATAAAATTGAGGCTGAAGAACCTATTTTGGAAATAGCAACCGATAAAGTAGACTCTGAAATACCTTCTCCTGAAGATGGTATTTTAAAGAAAATTTTATTTCAAGAAGACTCTGTAGCACAAGTTGGACAAGCTGTAGCCATCATTGAGATAGAAGGAGAAGCGACCAATGCAGTGGCGCCTTCATCAAGCTCCACAGAAACTGAAAAAAGCACAAAATCAGTTGAATCTACCGGCGATTCGAACAATCAAGCAGCAACAAGTATTGATAAAAAGTCACCTAGTGGAAAATTCTTTTCACCACTTGTTAGAAGCATAGCTGAAAAAGAAGGAATAGGAGTTGAAGAATTAGAGACGATTCAAGGAAGTGGTTTAAATAATAGAGTTACAAAAGAGGACTTACTTTCTTATATTGAAAATAAAGGAAGTCAGGTAAAATCAACACAAGTAGAAACTGCATCATCCAATAAGGCAGAGCCTGCTAAAACTAGCCCAACTCCGCCATCAAAAGAGCAAGTAATACCTATGCAAGATGGAGATGAAATCATTGAAATGGATCGAATGAGAAAAATGATTTCAGACCATATGGTTATGAGTAAACAAACCTCTGCTCATGTAACCTCTTTTGTTGAAGCAGATGTAACCAATATGGTCATGTGGAGAAATAAAGTGAAAAATGAGTTTCAGAAAAGAGAAGGTGAAAAAATAACTTTCACCCCATTAATTATGGAGGCTGTGGCAACAGCCATTAAAGAAATGCCAATGATTAATGTTTCGGTTAGTGGAACTAAAATTATTAAAAGGAAACACATTAATTTAGGAATGGCAACTGCATTACCAAGTGGAAACTTGATAGTACCGGTTATCAAAGATGCTGATC
>CAJXFJ010000126.1 GCA_913052515.1 uncultured Flavobacteriales bacterium
CATGATACATAGCTAATACGCCATCAACTTCACGGTGTTTAGAAGATGCGAAAAAACCGTCGGCTGGATATGGTCCAAAGGCCAAAATTTCAATGCTTTTGGCTTGCTTTATAGCAGGTACTATGATTTCCGATTCTTCTTTGCCAATTACACCATCTTCTCCTGCGTGAGGGTTGAGCCCAAGTACAGCAATTTTGGGTTTTTGAATCCCAAAATCAGTTTTTAACGATTGATTTAGTAAACTTATTTTCTTGAGAATTAAATCAGAGGTAATCGTACTTGCAACATCTTTTAAGGGTATATGTGAGGTAACAACTCCAATTTTTGCCTCTCTACTTATCATGAGCATTAATGAGTCGCCCGCTTGATCTGCATGCTGAAGATATTCGGTATGTCCTGGATATTTAAATCCACCTAGTTGCATGGCTTTTTTATGAATTGGCGCTGTAACCAGGCAGTCAATCTTCTGTGCTTTCAGGTCAGTCATGGCAGTATCTAAAGATAGTAAAGCTATTTTGCCACTTTGAGCTGATTCTTCGCCAAATCTTATTTTAAACTCGCTTTTGCCTAAATCAATGCAGTTGGCTTTGTTGCCTTTTAATTCATCAATACTACTAAAATAATTTAGGCTTAAATTGTTTAGTCCAAGTGATTTAGCATTAAAGTCAATAATGTTTTTTGGGCTGTAAACAATAGGGGTGCATAGTTCGCAAATGCGCTGGTCTTCTAAGGTTTTAAGAATGATTTCCATACCAATACCATTCGGGTCTCCAATGCTTATTCCTACTCTAACCTTATTGCCTTTTTTTTTCATAGTAAGTTTTCTTAACAAATAAACAAGGTGTATGCATAAGTGTTTTATTAGCAAACACGCAATATTGCTTAATTTTATAGTTGCAAATCTAACACAATTTTAAAGCGGAAATTGGTGTTATCAACGAAATCAGAAAAACAACAGATTTGGATATAAAGAATCTTTTAGAAAGAGGCTTAAAGGAAGAGTTTCTAACAGCCGAAGAGGGGCAATTTTTATTTGAAAATGCACCAACATCAGAGCTTGCTTGGGTTGCTAATGAAATAAGAAAGCGAAAAGCGAATCAAGACATTGTTACGTGGATTATAGATAGAAATGCAAATACAACTAATGTTTGTATTGCAAATTGTAAGTTTTGTAATTTCTTCAGAGTTCCAGGTCATAAAGAGTCTTACATCACTTCCATTGAAGAGTATAAGGTAAAGATTGAGGAAATGATGAAGTATGGAGGCAATCAATTACTCTTGCAAGGAGGTCATCATCCTGAATTGGGTTTATCTTATTATGTTAATCTTTTTAAAGAATTAAAGTCGCTTTATCCCAATTTAAAGCTTCATGCTTTAGGGCCACCTGAAATTGCTCATATATGTAAATTAGAAGGTAAAAGTCATTCGGAAGTCTTGCAAGAGTTAAACAAAGCAGGATTAGATTCATTACCGGGAGCTGGAGCTGAAATTCTAAACGATCGGGTACGAAGGTTGATTTCAAAAGGAAAATGCACAGGTCAAGAATGGTTAGATGTGATGCGTGCTGCTCATCAGTTAAATATTACCACTTCAGCTACGATGATGTTTGGACATATTGAAACCTTGGAAGAGCGTTTTGAACATTTGGTTTGGTTAAGGGAAGTTCAATCTGAAAAACCTAAAGATGCCAAGGGCTTTATTGCATTCATTCCATGGCCATTTCAAGATGATGGTACTCTTTTGAAAAGAGTTAAGGGGATTCAAAACCAAGTGACTTCAGATGAATATATTAGAATGATAGCCGTTTCTAGAATTATGCTACCCAACATTCCTAACATACAAGCCAGTTGGTTAACAGTAGGTAAGGAAGTAGCTCAAATTTGTTTGCATTCTGGTGCAAATGATATGGGTTCTATTATGATAGAAGAGAATGTAGTGTCAGTCGCAGGTGCTCCACACCGATTTACTGCAGACGGAATACAAGAAGCCATTAAAGAAGCAGGTTTTAAACCTCAATTGAGGAATCAACAATATGGTTTTGAAGAATTATCTGAAAATATTGAGCAACAGCTTATTAATTATTAGCGTCTTATAAGAGAAATGAAAAATAGCCTATTCATTTTCTTTTTTCTTTTTTCCCTAGTTGCCCATGCGACTCACAATCGCGCAGGTGAAATTACCTACAGACACCTTTCTGGGTTGACTTATGAATTTACTTTTGTGATTTATGCTGACCCTACTAGTCCTGCCTTTCAGCGAAAAGTAATAGAAGTTAATTGGGGTGATAATACTGGTACAGATTCAATAGCACAAACACGAGTTACCCCAATAACAACAAATGTTAGTAAAAGAGAATTTGTAAGTCAGCATACTTTTCCAGGACCTGGAAACTATACTGTTTCATTAAGTGATCCAAATAGAAATGGAGGAATTGATAATATTGATAATTCTGCAAATGTTCCTTTCTACGTTCAGGCCCTTTTGCGAATTAGTCCAATTGGAGTGAATTTTAATAATTCGCCAATTCTGTTAAATGATCCAATAGATGATGCATGTGTTGGTCAGGTGTTTATGCATAATCCTGGTGCGTACGATATTGATGGAGATTCACTATCCTATCAAATTGCTAAAAGTAGGGGGCTTAATGGGAATGTAGCTCCTGGTTTTGAGTTTCCTCCTGCATCAAATTCTTTATATGTAGATTCAGAGACTGGGGATTTAATTTGGGATTCTCCAACTATGGGTGGCACCTATAATGTAGCCATAGTTATCAATGAATATCGAGAAGGCGTATTAATTGGTCAGGTATTTAGAGATATGCAAATAACGGTTATACCTGGCTGCTCTAATAGACCCCCTGAAATTAATACAAACGAATTAGTATGTGTGGAAGCTGGAAGTCGTTTAAAATCAGCTATTGAAGGGGTAGATCCTGATAATGATAAAGTGTTTTTAGAAGCTACTGGTGAGCCATTCTTACTCACAAATAGCCCAGCAATTTTTAATCCGGGTCAAGCCTTAAACCCACATAGAGATACTATTTATTGGAATACCAATTGTGATCATGTAAGATTGTTGCCTTATAGGGTTAGTATAAAAGCAATTGATGATGCATTTAATGTTGGCAAAGTAAGTCTAAGTAGTTTTAAAACTCAAGACATATTAGTTGTAGCTCCATCACCAAAAAATTTGATTGCTTCTTCTTTCAGAGATAAAATAAATTTGAGCTGGGATAATTCTGCTTGCTTAGATGCTTCTGGCTATTTTATTTATAGAAGGTTGGATTCTTCTGGATTTGTTCCTTCGGATTGCCAAGTAGGTGTTCCTGAATCTACCGGCTATGTAAAAATTGCTACTATCGATGATGTTCAGCTTACCACTTTTGAAGACAATAATAACGGAGAAGGCTTAGTTCCTGGACGGAAATACTGCTATTTAATAACTTCATATTTTGAAGATGGTTCAGAAAGTTATGCTTCTGAGGAAGTTTGTGAAAACGTGAGCAAATTTGTGCCAATATTAACAAATGTTTCTGTTGAGGTTACAGATGAAAATGTAGGTGAAATTAGTTTGGAATGGTCACCACCAGATACTCTTGATACAATCTCATTTCCAGCACCCTATCGCTATTTAATTTATGAATCAAATAGTCAAGGTCAAGTTCTAATAGATTCAACAACTACAATTAATGACACTATCTATCGTCTCTTAGGAGTAAATACCACAATAGGACACTCTTATATTGTTAAATTATACAGCTATGGTTTAGGTAAAATCTTAGTTGGAAGTTCTCCTTCTGCGAGCTCAATTAAATTAAATACAACTAGCTTAGACAATGCTGTTTTATTGCAGTGGAATTTTCAAGTAAGTTGGGAGAACGATAGTTTTGTAGTTTATCGAGAAAGTCCGGCATCAGTTGGTTTTGATTCGATTGGAATAAGTAAAACCAATCATTTTTTAGATTCAAATTTAGCAAACGGAACAAGGTATTGTTATTATGTGAAATCAATTGGAGCTTACGACTTAACTAGTGTTAAGTCTCCTTTATTGAATAATTCACAAAAAGCTTGTGAAATACCTCAAGATACTCAACCACCTTGTGCTCCTCAATTTAGCATTCAGTCAAGTTGCGACTCAAACTTTATTGAGATTAGTTGGAATGACTCTTTGATTTCATGTGCATCAGATGTGGTAAAGTATATTGTTTACCGTTCTGCAACTGTTGGAGGTGAAATGATTCAATTAGCAGAGTTTAATTCAAGTTCACAGAAAGTTTATCGTGAAAATTTAAATTCTATTGCAGGTTGCTATGTTGTAACAGCTATTGATTCGGCCAATAATGAGAGCACCAAATCAAACTATAGTTGCATAAACTATTGTCCGCGATACGAATTACCTAATATTTTTACACCAAATGGAGATGGGATTAATGATTTATTTATTCCATTTCCTGACTACAGATATGTAGATAGTATTGAGATCGATATTTACAGTAGATGGGGAAATTTGGTGTTTGAAACAAATGATCCAGATATTTTATGGGATGGAGTAGATCAGACTTCAAATAGCATTGTTAAAGAAGGAGTTTACTTTTACAATTGTATAGTGTATGAATTAAGTTTAGAGGGATTAGTGCCAAGGACCCTAAAAGGAACGGTAAATGTGCATAATCCGAATGGACTGCGAAATGGAGAGTAAATGTTTACAGGTATAATAGAATCTTTAGGAGAAGTTAAAAACCTCAGTAAAGAAGGGTCAAATTTGAGAATTACAGTTGCTTCCTCAATTTCTAACGAACTTAAAGTTGATCAAAGCGTTGCACATAATGGAGTTTGTTTGACAGTTGAGAGTTGTGGCCTAGGTACTTATGAAGTAGTGGCCGTTGAAGAAACTTTAAAAAAGACTAACTTATCAAATCTGGCTATAGGACAAAACATAAATTTGGAGCGTTGTATGCAAATGAATGGAAGGCTAGATGGTCATATTGTTCAAGGCCATGTAGACGAGGTAGCTACAGTTTCAAAAGTAGAGGAGCTACTTGGTAGTTGGAATTTTACTTTTGAGTTGCATAAACCCTCAAAGTTAATTGTTGAGAAAGGGTCTATTTGCATCAATGGAGTAAGTTTAACCGCATTTGATGTTTCAGATAATCAGTTTACAGTAACGATCATTCCATATACTTTTAAGCACACTACATTCAACACATTGAAGGAAGGTAGTCAAGTAAATATAGAATTTGATATTATCGGGAAATATGTTGCTAGATTAAATAGCTAGCTAAAATATTTCGCTTGCAATACTTTTAACTGTTTTTGATTTGCCCATAGTGTAATAGTGAATGCATGGCACTCCAAACTCAACTAACTCCTTAGATTGTTGTATTGCCCATTCTATACCTACCTTTTTCACATCATCGTTGTTTTTACATTTTTCCAACTCATCCGTTAAGTTAGAAGGTAAGTCTATATTGAAGAACTTTGGTAAAAAGCTAATATGCCTTAAAGATTCTAAAGGCTTTATACCTGGTATAATCGGTACTGAAATACCTTCCTCTCTGCAGAGTTTAACAAAGTCAAAAAACTTTTGATTATCAAAAAATAGTTGGGTTACTACATAGTGAGCTCCGGAATCAATTTTTTCTTTAAGACGTTTGATATCAGTCCTCATATTTGGAGACTCAAAGTGTTTTTCAGGATAACCTGCTACGCCAATTGAGAAATTTGTAGGAGTAGCATTTTCTATTTCTTTATCGATGTATATGCCTTTATTTAATTCTACAATTTGTTTAACCAAATCCACTGCGTATTTATTCCCGCCTGGTTCTGGAACAAAATGTTGTTCCGTTTTAATGGGGTCACCTCTTAATGCAAGCACATTATCTATTCCAAGGAAATGCAAATCAATTAATGCATTTTCTGTTTCCTCTTTCGTAAATCCTCCACAAATA
>CAJXFJ010000127.1 GCA_913052515.1 uncultured Flavobacteriales bacterium
GGGCCATCAAAAACACACGCCTTCCTTCACCAAACTTCTTTTTGGCGTATTTGAAATAAGCCACTTGAATCATCACTGATAAATTCTCTACTAAAAAAACCCCACAGAATACTGGAATGAGCAACTCCTTTCGAATTGCGAATGAGAAAACCGCTATGATACCACCCAGAGCAAGACTACCGGTATCGCCCATAAATACTTGCGCGGGGTATGAGTTATACCATAGAAAACCTACACATGCACCCACAAAGGCACCGATATATACCACCAATTCTCCAGAATTTGGAATGTACATTATATTTAAGTAATCGGAAAAGATGGTATTACCAGAGACGTAGGCAAAAACAGCGAGAGTTACTCCAATAATGGCCGAAGTTCCAGTTGCAAGTCCATCTAAACCATCTGTCATGTTTGCTCCATTAGAAACAGCGGTAGTAATAAATATTACAACAGGAATAAAAATCAACCAAGCCCAATCCAAGGCATTTTCACAACACCAATCAATCAGCTTTCCATAGTTAAATTCATTGTTTTTTACAAAGGGAATAGTAGTCACCATAGACTTGCTTTCTTCCCACTTAAAGTTTCCAGCTTTTTCTTGCTCACTTAATTCATCACTCAGTTCTATAACTTGAGATTCTGTTAATGGGATTTTGTTTTTAACGGTTACTCCATCATTGAAATACAAAACGGCACCTACAAATAAGCCAACAATGATTTGTCCAATTACCTTGAACTTACCGGCTAATCCTTTTTTATTTTTCTTAAAAACTTTGATATAATCATCAATAAAACCAATCAAGCCTAACAACACAGTAGAAACTAGCATCAAAATGATGTATATGTTATCGAGCTTAGCAAATAACAAAGTGGGAATTAAAATAGAAGCTAAAATGATAAGGCCACCCATAGTTGGAGTACCTTGCTTGGCCTTTTGTCCTTCTAAACCTAAATCACGAACAGTTTCACCAACTTGCTGCTTTTGCAATAAATTGATGATTCGTTTTCCGAACACCATTGAGATTAAAAGAGAGACAATAACTGAAGCTGCAGTACGAAATGTGATGTACTGAAACACTCCTGCTCCTGGAAAATCTAATTGGTTTAAATAATCGAATAAATGATAAAGCATACTGTGACTATGATTGGTGGATTTCGTTTAAAGCATTGGTTAATTCTTCCCGATCATCAAAATGATTTCGCACTCTGTTTATTTCTTGGTAAGTCTCATGCCCCTTACCTGCAACTAGAATAATATCATTAGGACTGGCCAATGATGCAGCCGTTCTAATTGCCTCACCTCTTTGAGTGATAGCTAAAACTTTAGGTCGATCTGATACCTCAACACCCACTTTCATTTCATTTATAATCTCATCGGGGTTTTCAGTTCTTGGATTATCAGAAGTTAGAATTACTCGATTACTGAATTTGCAAGCAATTTGAGCCATAAGTGGTCTTTTTGCTCGATCTCGATCACCACCGCAACCCACAACCGTAATGACTTGCTCATTTCCGGTTCGGATATCTTTTATTGTCTTCAGTACATTTTCTAATGCATCAGGACTATGCGCGTAATCTACAATACCTATGATTTGATTGACATTCAAGTACTGGAAACGCCCTGCAACAGCATTGAGAGAACTTAATACCGTCAGCACCTTCATTTTTTCTTCTCCCAACAGAACTGCTGTGGCATATACAACTGCAAGGTTGTATGCATTAAATTGTCCAATTAAGGGACTCCAAAACTCTTGACCATCCAGTTGCAATTGCAAGCCTGAAAAATTGCTTTCCAATAGCTTTACTTTGAAATCTGCTTGCGTTTTTAAGGCGTAATAATGTTTTTTAGCTATGGCATTCTGCAACATGACTTCACCATTCTTATCGTCTTTATTGGATAAGGCAAATGCCTCTTGAGGCAACATATCAAACAATTGCTGTTTTGCAGCTATGTATGATTTGAATGTTTTGTGAAAATCTAAATGCTCATGTGTTATATTAGTAAAAACTCCGCCACTAAAAGTTAAGCCGGTAACACGATGCTGCACCAAGCCATGAGAACTGACCTCCATGAATACATGCGTACAACCATTCGCTACCATTTTGGAGAGCAATTGATTTACAGAAATCACATCAGGGGTTGTATGTGTAGAAGCAATTTCTTCCTCCCCAATTTTATTAACCACGGTAGAGATTAAGCCAGCTTTGTAACCCAATCTGCTAAATAACTTGTACAGCAGTGTAGCACAAGTTGTTTTTCCATTAGTTCCCGTAACACCCACCAACTTTAATTGAGCAGATGGATATTCGTAAAAATTTGCCGCTGCGTGTGCTAAAGAAACCGAACTATCCTTTACTCGAACATAACAAACCCCATCAACTAATTGACTTGGTAATTCTTCACAAACAACCGCTTTAACTCCCTTCGCAACAACTTGATCAATAAAAGCATGTCCGTCAAGCTGTGTACCTCTTTGTGCAAAAAAACAATCACCAGTAGTAGCTTTTCGAGAATCAAACACGATGTTGGTAATTTCAACATCCGTATTCCCAACTACTTCCAAAATGGAAGATCCAAACAATATGTCTTTTAATACCTTCATCTACGACAATTCAATTTCAATTTGCTGACCATCTACCACTCTAACCCCTGCTTGGACCGACTGGTATTTCACCATACCACTACCTTTAACCTTCACTACAAGACCTTCATTTTCTAAAAGATAAATAGCATCCCTAAGCCCCATCCCAATCACATTCGGCACAAGGTTTTCTGTTATTTTTCTCGGCTGAAAAACCACTGATGTATCTTTCGTTCTTGTAATAATCCATTCAGAATCTTCTGCTTTTATTTGAGTTGGAATTCCTAATTTTTCAAACACCTTAGCCGCATCATCTTTTGCACCGTGCTTAGAGTAAGGTACCCGAGAATATGCATATTGATGATTCTGCCATTCAAGCGCCTCATGCATATCCAAACTATTTGCATACACCTTATCAGCCACTTCTTTAAAAATGGGCCCAGCAACCAAATTTCCATAGTAGACATTTCTACTAGGAGCATTTACCACTACAATACATGAATACTCGGGATTATCCGCAGGGAAGTAACCTACAAAAGAGGCCTGGTGACTCACTTTTGATTGATAGCTGTAGCCGTAATTATTATTGGCAATCTGCGCAGTTCCAGTTTTACCAGCAATTTTATAATTCGCATTTTTTAAATTTGAAGCAGTCCCATTGCTCACTACTCCTTCTAAAGCCTTTTTTACTTTATTAATTGTTTCAATTGAAGAAATTCGAGGATTAATCACTTCCGTTTCCACTTCTTCTACAACCTTTCTTCCTCTTGCAATTTTTTCAACAAATTTTGGCTTCACCATCTTTCCATTATTGGCTACCGCATTGTAAAAAGTTAGAATTTGAAGTGGAGTTTGTTGCAATTCATAACCGTGTGCCATCCACGCCAATGATATTCCCGACCAAGTTTCGTTATCTGGATTTTTAATAAATGGCTTACCCTCTCCGGCAATCTCTATTCCTAGTGGCTTTCTTAAGTTCATCTTTGCCAAACCATTGATAAACTTTTGAGGATTCTCTGTATAATTCCTAGAAATTATTTCAGCCATTCCAATATTTGAAGAAACCTCTAAAACTCTTTGAACAGTAATTTTACCCCAGCCACCCTTATCATGATTAGAATCATACATGGTTCTATCGTAATACCTGCGAGAACCATCGCCACAGTCAATAATATCACCCATATCTACATACCCATCCTCTAAAGCAACCATTAAAGCAGGCAACTTGAATGTAGAACCAGGCTCCGTGCTCTCCCCAATGGCATAGTTATAACCCTCATAGTAAGCACCACTTTCGGTTCTTTTTAAATTTGCAATTGCCTTAATAGCTCCGGTTTTCACCTCCATTAGCACAACACAACCATGATCAGCACCATGCTTTTGCAATTGTTTCAACAAGGCACTTTCTGCAACATCTTGAAGATTCACATCTATAGTCGTATAGATATCTCTTCCATCTTCAGGCTCAATTTCATTCTCATCACCAACAGGCATCCATACACCACCGGCAATTTTTTGCATTAAACGCTGACCATCAATTCCACTCAAAGCCTTACTGTAAGCACCTTCCAAACCAACAGGAGCAACACCCTCTCTCTCATAACCAATGGTTCTTGCTGCTAATATTTTAAAAGGCCTTTCTCTTTTGTTTTTTTGATGCACAATCAAACCCCCTTTATACTTGCCTCGTTTAAAAATGGGAAACTCTTTCAAGCGCTTTAATTCTGTGAACTTTACATTTCGCTTTATCAAATGATATCTTGCTCCAGAACTTCGAGCTTCAATTAACTGCTTTCGATAAGCAGCCATAGATTGATCTTGAAAAAGATTACTTAAAGCTAGAGCTAAAGAGTCCACCTTTTCATCAAACAACTCTTGAGTAATTGCATCAGCATTCGGATCAAAACGCACTTCATAAATTGGAATTGAAGTAGCTAACAAGCTACCATCTGCCGCATAAATATTTCCACGCACAGCTTCAATTTCTTTATCTACACGAGTCAAGGTCTTCACCTTAGCCTTCAACCCTTCTCCCTCAACAATCTGAATAGCTAGCGCCTTGCCTATTATTACAAGACCAAACAAACAGACCACAGCATAAACCAGGTAAATTCTCCACGATATGTCCTTCCGAATATCAGTCATTGAGAAGCCTTTCTTTTTCCTCTTCCGTTAATACAATTTTCTTTGGTGGACTAGTAAGTTCTCGCAAACCAATTGACTCAGTTGCTTTAGCCACTTCAGACTGCTTACTCACATACATCAATTCAGACTTTGTTGTTATGTATTCAGACCTCAATTCTTTCAACTCATTATTTGTCTTATACAATCCACGAATCAATCGTTCAGCCTGATACCCATTGGCGATGTAACAAATTCCTAAAAAGGTCAAGAAAAACAGAAATGGCAATGAATTAACCACCTGATCTTTAGACAAAAAACTACCAGACAAAAGACTTTTAACCCCTCTAACCGAAGAATCTCCCTTAACAACTTCCTTCTCTTGATCCGTATGTTCTCTAAATTTATTCATGCTACCTTTTTAGCAATTCTCAATTTTGCACTTCTTGACCTATTGTTCAACTGAATTTCACTACTAGTCGGCACTATCGGCTTCCTATTAATCGCCACAAATGGACGAATCACATTTCCATAAAAATCCTTCTCTAACTCACCACGGAAGTTTCCAGATTTGAAAAAATTCTTCACCAATCTATCTTCCAATGAATGATAAGTTATCACCACCAATCGACCACCTTCCTTTAAAACTTCAAGCGATTGCTCTAGAAAAACTTCAATTACCTTTAACTCTTCATTTACTTCAATTCTAAGCGCTTGAAAAACTTGAGCTAAGAATTTATGCTCTTGCTTCTCAGGAACCAATCGAGACAATGCCTTCTTAAACTGACCAATGGTTTTTAAATCCACTTGCGCTCGCTCTTGCTCAATCTTCCTTGCAACCCTTTTCGCATCCCGCAACTCGCCATAATTTTTCAACACTCGCTCCAATTCCTCAACACTGTATTCATTAACCACCTTTGCAGCAGTCAACTCCCGCTTTTGATCCATCCGCATATCCAACGGGCCATCGAATCGAAAAGAAAAACCTCGATCCGCCTCATCAAATTGATGAAAAGAAACTCCAAAATCAGCTAGAATTCCATCAACTGGAATAGCTTGATTTATGCGAAGAAAATTTTTCAGATAAATAAAATTTTGAGGAATAAAAACCAATCGATCATCTTCCCACAAATTCCTTTTCGCGTCAGGATCTTGATCAAAAGCAAACAA
>CAJXFJ010000128.1 GCA_913052515.1 uncultured Flavobacteriales bacterium
CAAAAATAGCTTTTGAAAAATTGCCTTTTAGCTTAGCTTGGTCAATTTCAAAAATAAGCTCAAAGTCCTTGCTGTAATTTACATAACTAAAGTCTACTTCGTTTAACTGAACTGCTTCAAGATCTAAATTAAAGTTTGAATCTTGACTGCTGTCCGCTTCCCAGAAAATATAATTTTCTCGGCCACTTTGATCAACCACAAGTCGGCAAAATCCATTGTCGATTTGCAAGCCATTTAATCGATAATTGCCTTGGTATAGGTCATACAAATCAAATTGAGCGCCTAAAGTTTTCGCTGAAATTAAAGTATCACTCTTGGCATCAACTGCATGTATGACAACTTCGTTGAATAAGACTGAAACCTTTGGAAAACTGTTCCATAAGCTTAAGTCAACTGCTTCTACTTTGATTTCAGTTCGTAAGCCTTGATTTAAAGAGCTAACTACAAATTGTTTGATTTCGTCTTCATACTTCAAAAGTGCCACACTAATTGCCGCTAGCAATAAGAGAACAATGACAATGCTGAATAAAAAGAATCGACGAATCCACTTCACATTTAGTAAACTTATCCTTGTCTTTGTTGAATTCCCGCAATTCGATGAAGCAGCCCAACTTCTTTTTCACTTAAGTGACGGTATCTGCCTCTAGGTAAATCTTTTTTAGTTAAGCCGGCAAATTGAACACGATCTAAGCGAGTTACTTTATAACCTAAAGCTTCCATCATGCGTCGTATTATTCGATTCTTACCTGAATGTAACTCTAACATAATTTGGCTTTTATCTTCTCCATCTCTATGATATAAAGCCTTGTCAGCATAGCTTTTGCCATCTTCTAATTCAACACCTTCTACCAATTGTATCAGGTCTTTCTTGGTTACATTTTGACTTAAAGTAACCACATAAACCTTTTTTACATTGGAACTTGGATGAGTTAATCGTTGGGTTAATTCACCATCGTTAGATAAGAGTAATAAGCCTGAAGTTGCGCGGTCTAATCTACCCACTGGGTAAATTCGCTCATCGCAAGCTTTCATGACTAATTCCATAACCGTTCTTCGTTTTTGGGGATCATCAACTGTAGTGATGTAATCTTTAGGTTTGTTTAAAAGCACATAACGCTTTTTCTCCCCACTTATTTTTTCTCCACCGTAATGTATTTCGTCGCCAGGTTTTACTTTGGTACCAAGTTCAGTAACCACTTTTCCATTAATACTAACGGCTCCCGATTCAATCAATTTATCCGCCTCTCTACGTGAACAAATGCCTGCGTGCGCTAAATAGCGGTTCAAACGAATTAGTCCTTCATCGGCATAGCTTGCCGGTTTTTTCGACTTATTTGCCGTGTTTTTTCTTCTTGGTGTAAACTTTTTCTTGGGTTGAAACTTGTCTTCTGAATTTTGCTTTCTTCCTCTTGGTTTAAACTCCCCCATAATGCTGATTTTAAAGCGCAAAGGTACACATAGTAAAGCGTTGGTAAATGGGTGTGGTATAAAGATTTGTTAAGGGTAAATTATGAGAGAAATAAGGCTAATTTTCATGGAATCAATAAAAAAATAAAAAAGGTTGTAACTTTTCCGAAAGTTGTGCGTCACAGCTACATAACGATTACTAACGAATGACCACTAAAGAGTACAATACTACTGTTGAGCTTTACTCAGACAATGTTTTTCGCTTTGTGCTAAAAAACTTGAGAGATGAGGAAAAGGCGAAAGATATTGTACAAGATGCGTTTGAGAAAATGTGGCAAAAAAGAGATACGGTAGACGGGAGTAAAGCCAAGTCGTATTTGTTTACTACAGCATACCGAACTATGATTGATAAAATTAGAAAATACAAAAAACAAGGCAACTGGAACGAAGTGCAAGAAGGGCAGTATGCGCAAGCAGCGGTTCATCACGGATTAAATGAAGTTTTGCAAGAGGCCTTAAACCGCTTGCCAGAAATACAACGTTCGGTAGTGATGTTACGCGACTATGAAGGGTATAATTATGAAGAAATTGGAGAAATAACGGCTTTGAGTTTATCGCAAGTAAAAGTGTACATCTTTAGAGCAAGAAAGGCCCTGAAAGATTATTTAGTAAGCATAGAACATGTGATTTAATGAGTGAAATTAATCTACATAACTACGAAGCCTTTTTTCTAGACTATCTAGAAGGAAATTTGAACGAAGCCGACCAAATGGCTTTGAATGATTTTTTAAGTAAAAATCCCGAATTGAAAGCAGAATTAGGGGCTTTTGAAAATGTTTCTCTGGAAGCAGAAACCATTGAGTTTCCAAAAGAGAGTTTACTTCGGGAGGAAGGAACTGGTCTTGCTAGAAAAGATTATTTAATCATTGGCTCTATTGAAGATACATTAAATGAGGAAGAGCAAAGTGAATTGGCGGCCTTAATAGAAAGGTCGCCAGCTTTAATCGATGAAATTGCACTTTACGAGAAGACAAAACTTCCTGAAGAGGGCGTTTTTTACGCTTCCAAAAATGAATTAAAGAAAAGGACAAAAGTTATTTATTGGCAATTTTATGCAACATCAATTTCAGTGGCAGCAGCTGTTTTAGCTTTATTCTTTTTTAATAACCCATCTGTAGATCCTCTATATCAATTAGAGCGATTAAACTCAATCTCTTACTCTTCTGATGCTCTAGACAAACCAGATTTTAACTATGTATTGTCTTCAGAAACTCCTGAGCAGTCTACTAAATCAACGGATTATATGGCGGCTAAAGTGGATGTCAATAAGCCAAGCGAATTGCCTAAAAATGAATTAGAGTCCATTCAACCAAATTTACCCTTTGAAGATTTAGCTGAGTCAACAGATAAGAAAGCAATTCAAAAAGAAGATATACCTCAAATTGAAGAAGTAGTGGAAGACTTGGCTTCTGTAGAACCAGTGGTAGAAAGTGTTGAAATTCCAGCCGATCAATCAGCTGAAGAGTTGCCTTTAAAAGAATATGCCAAGCAAAAATTCAACGAAGAAGTTTTACAAAATAAAACGGTGAGTGAAGTTTTAGCTGAAGAAATAGCTGATTTAACTAAAGATAAAATCAATCTTAGTGCTGGAAAAAAAGGCTTACAATTTGCCATGAATTTTGGCAATTTTAGCATCAGTAAAAAATAATTTTGTTCGGCTGTAACTATTTTAAAACATAACCGTCACACATACAGAAACCAAAAGATATAGAAAATGAAAAAGTTAGTTGCCCTTAGTTTAAGCCTTTTCTTGGCCTTACCATTTCTGATGGCACAAGAGGTTGTTGTTAAATCGGATACTACCGCTAAAGACACTATTCGAATTACAACGAAAAAGAAAAAGATTATAATCATTGCTCGCGAAGATGATGAAGCAGATTCTGAAGAGAAAAAAGATACCGTTAGCATTCATCACATCAGCAAACAAAGGTGGAATCACTTTGCAGGAATTGATTTGGGAATCAATGGCTTTTTAAGTCCTGAAAACAGTGTAGACCTTCAGAAAGAAGCACAATTTATGGACTTGAATTATTCAAAATCCATTTCAGTTAGCATCAATTTTATGGAATACTACATTCCTATAGCCAAAGAAAAGTTTGGAATTATGACTGGTTTAGGCTTTGAATTTAACAGCTATGATTTAGATAGAAGTGTTAGCGTATTTGCCGATGAAGACACCACCATTGGTGTAGTTGATCCTACTAAAGACATTGAAAAAAATCGTTTTAAATCAACCATGTTGAATTTGCCTTTGATGTTTGAAACTAATATTGGTAAAGATGCAGAACATTCATTCCACTTAGCAGCAGGAGTTATGGGCAGTATGCGTGTAGGTTCAAAAACCAAGCAGATTTACGATCAATCTGGAAAAGAGTATAAAGTAAAAAATCGCACTGACTTTAACATGAGTCCATTTAGAATGAATGCAGTAGCTAGAATTGGTTATGGAGATTTTACACTCTTTGCATCCTACAGCTTAACTCCCATGTTTGATAAAGACAAAGGACCTGAATTATATCCCTTTACCATTGGCATCTCTTTAGTATCGTTTTAGTCAATAGTTAAACTACAGTTTCTGGGATGGGCCTATCAAAAACTCAATTTGATAGGCCTTTTTTATGTCTGAATCTTATCCTTTTTCAAATGCTTTGCTTTCTTATTTTTGTAGGTCAAATTAGTTTTTATGGCAGGACATAGTAAATGGGCAAATATTAAGCGCCGTAAGGGAGCTCAAGATGCCAAACGTGCGAAAGTATTTACCAGAATCTTAAAGGAAATCGCTATTGCGGTTAAAGAAGGTGGAGGACCGGATCCGGATGCTAATCCAAGGTTACGACTAGCCATTGCTAATGGCAAAGGGGTTAACATGCCCAAAGACAATATTAATCGGGCCATCAAAAAAGCTTCTGATAAAGACAGTGAAAGCTATCAAGAAGTCACTTACGAGGGTTACGGACCCGGTGGAATTGCACTATTTGTTGAAGCAACTACGGACAATATTAACCGAACAGTTTCCAATGTAAGGGCTATTTTTAACAAATACGGAGGCAGTTTAGGAACTAATGGTTCATTGGAGTTTATCTTCGATCGAAAAGGGGTTTTTAGTATTCCTTTAATAGCAATTGAAGGGAAAGACATGGATGAGTTTGAAATGGAACTGATTGATGGAGGAGCTGAAGAAGTGGAGAAAGATGAAGAGTTTGTTATAGTTTATACTTCATTTGAAGACTTTGGAAATATGCAAAAAAAGCTAGAAGAGTTAGGCATTGAGCCTGAAAGTCAAGAGTTACAACGAATTCCAAAAACAACCTCAAGCTTGGATTTAGAGGAGGGTAAGAAGGTATTAAACATTATTGAAAAATTTGAAGAAGACGATGATGTAAATACGGTGTATCACAATATGGAAATGACAGAAGAATTAGCGGCCGAAATGGAATAAGCCCTATTTTTAAAAACTGAAAAAATTACTTCATGCAAGATAAATTCAAGGAACTAGAAGATAAAATTGAAAAAGCCAAACTTGGCGGAGGTGAAAAGCGAATAGAAGCGCAACACAGTAAAAACAAACTGACAGCACGTGAGCGAATCCATTTTTTAATGGACGAAGGCTCTTTTGAGGAAATCGGGATGTTTGTAACTCACCGAAGTAACAATTTTGGTTTAGACAAAAACAAGCCTTTAGGCGATGGAGTAGTTACCGGATATGGAACTGTAAATGGTAGATTGACTTACGTATTTGCTCAAGATTTTACCGTAATGGGTGGTTCATTGGCAGAAGCTCATGCTGAGAAGATTGTTAAAATCATGGATTTGGCCATGAAAAATGGTGCACCTTTAATTGGTTTAAATGATTCAGGCGGAGCTAGAATACAAGAGGGAGTGGTTTCACTTGGAGGTTATGCCGATATTTTTTACCGAAACACCCAAGCAAGTGGAGTTATTCCGCAATTATCTGCTATCATGGGTCCTTGTGCAGGTGGTGCGGTTTATTCGCCAGCATTAACTGACTTTATTATGATGGTAGAAAATACCTCATATATGTTTGTAACGGGGCCCAATGTCGTAAAAACAGTAACTCATGAAGAAGTTACTTCAGAAGAATTGGGAGGAGCTTCGGCACATTCTACAAAATCAGGAGTTACACATTTTACCTATGCGAATGAAATAGAGTGTATCAATGGAATTAAGAAATTGTTGTCTTACGTTCCTCAAAATTGCGAAGAAGATGCACCAGCGGTTGATTATCAAGCAGGAGATGAAAGTCGTGAAAAGCTTAATAGCATTATACCAGAAAATGCTGGTCAGCCTTACGACATTAGAGAAGTTATTGACAATACGGTAGATGCAGACTCATTTTATGAAGTTCATAA
>CAJXFJ010000129.1 GCA_913052515.1 uncultured Flavobacteriales bacterium
GTTGCAGACGGAAAGAAGGCAAGGCCGGAACCTCAGCCGGAATGTAATCATCTGAAGTCCCTTCACCTCGTATGGCAGCAATTGGAAGAATAACATCACCAATTTGCGTCTTCTTTTTCAGTCCTCCACATTTCCCTAGAAATAGCACTGCCTTTGGCATAATACTCGAAAGTAAATCCATAACCGTAGCGGCCATGGCCGATCCCATGCCAAAATTAATAATGGTGATACCGTTTGCGGTGGCTGTTTGCATGGGGTGCTTCTCCCCTTTTATTTCTACTTTAAACTCTTCGGCAAACATGCGTACATAGTTGCCAAAGTTGGTCAGTAAAATGTATTCTCCAAATTCTTCTCTAGCGGTTCCGGTATAGCGCGGCAACCAATTATCAACTATCTCTTTCTTTGTCTTCACTATTTTATTTCTCCTTTGTGTTATTCACCAATTTCATTTCTTTTACCAAATGCCCCGCTCCGGCAAACTTATCCACCACAAAAAGAACATAGCGAATGTCTACAGAGATATTTCTACATTGATTCACATCGTAAGTAATATCACTCATGGTTCCTTCCCAGTTTCTATCAAAGTTTAACCCAATAAGTTCTCCTTTCGCATTTAAAACTGGGCTTCCAGAATTACCTCCTGTAGTATGATTAGAAGCGGTAAAGCAAACAGGCATATGTCCGGCATCGTCTTGATAAGGCCCAAAATCACGCGCTTCTATTAAATCGACCAAGCGTTTTGGCAAATCAAAGTCTGCACTACCAGCATCATACTTTTCTAAAATACCAGCAGTGGTTGTAAAAAACTCATACTCCACTGCATCATTGGGCTCAAAATCATCTACCTGTCCGTAAGCCAAGCGTAAGGTACTGTTCGCATCTGGGTAGTACCTGCCTTCTACATTAGCTCGTAAACCTTGTACATAAATCTTACTCAAAGAGTCTATCTCGTCTGAAATTCGATTGTACTCAGGTTTAATCTGCTCATTGTAAATCGCATAAAAGTCTTGCATCAACTTAAATGCTGGATCCGTTTTTATTCGATTGGCTGAACCTTTATTGAATTTTTTCAAGTAGAAATCTACTTCGCTTTGCTTGTTAAAAATACTCGTTTCATATACTTTGGTAATATAGCCTTCTAAGTTTGATTTATTCTTAAGTAATTGCTCAGGTACAAATTCGGCAGGCATATCGTTTACATATTTCTGCAACAGTTTTACTGCCATTTCAAGCTCTGTAGGATAATCAAAATCTTTAAAATGCTTTTCCGCTTTTGCTTTCAATTTCTCCACTTCTTCCAAATTGTCTTTCTTTTCCATCGCATTATCTACAGCTGTTCGAAAGGATGCCGCAAGACCAATCAATTCTAACTTTCGGTAAGGTATTTCAACAAAATAGCTTCTCGCTTGGGCATATTTTTCAATGGCTTGGTAACGTTCTGCAAAAGCAGTCATTAATCCATCATAAGCTGCTATTCCAGCAGTAGCTTCCAAAAACGCCTCTTCTTGTTCCTGCTTCATTTGTATCGCATTTGCCTTCTGCAATCCGCGGTTTTCTCCAATCCATTTTTTCCAATAATTACTTACTCGAGCATACTTTGAAGCATATTTAATTCTTACGGTATCATTCACTTTCATGTGTTTATCCATAATTTCTAAGGCTTGAGCACGAATTTCTATGCGCGCAGGATTTAGCACTTCTTTGATTTGTTGAATGGCATAAGAAGTCAAATATTCTTGAGTTCTTCCTGGAAAACCATAAACCATAGTAAAGTCACCTTTTTTCACTCCTTCCATGGAAATGGGGAAATAATGTTTGGGTTTGTAGGGAACATTGTCTTCACTGTATGCTGCAGGCTTATTATCCTTGTCGGCATAAATTCGAAACAAGGAAAAATCTCCAGTATGTCTTGGCCACATCCAATTATCGGTATCTCCACCAAACTTACCAATAGCAGAAGGCGGAGCACCCACTAAGCGAACATCCTTAAACGTTTCGGTAATAAACATATAATATTCATTGCCATAGAAAAATGGACGGATGTAGGCATCATAATGCGTATCTGCCGTGGCCTTTTCTGTTATGGTTTTAATTCGCTTACTGATTTCTTCTTGTCGCTCAGTCTCTGTCAAATTAGCATCTAGGCCCATTAAAACCTCCGAAGTAACATCTTCCATACGAACGATAAAAGTGGCCGTTAAGCCAGGATTAGCTAACTCTTCACTGTGATTCATCGCCCAATATCCATTGGTTAAATAGTCGTTTTCTACCGAGCTATGCGATTGTATTTGGCCGTAACCACAATGGTGATTGGTTAAAATTAAACCCTGATCTGAAATGATTTCACCAGTGCAAAAACCACCAAAAGAAATGACTGCATCTTTCAAACTGGATTGATTGACGCTGTAAATATCTTCAGCGCTCAACTTTAAACCCATGCTTTGCATTTCTCCCTCATTTAAACTTTTTAGCAAAAGTGGCAGCCACATGCCTTCTTTGGCAATGGCAAACTGGAAACAAAAAGTTAGGGCAAGGATTAAACTTATTTTATTCTTCATTATTAAAAATTATAGGATGGTTAAGTAGGTTTAGTATGGCTATTCAGGTATATATTCAGCGTATTTTTTCTTGATTTTTTTGACTTGAAACTTTCTAAAAATTGGCAAAACTATAGGAATTGTGCAATACGTAAAACCAGCTTGTGGAGCATAAGCACCTCCTCCGATAGAGACAATAGTAATACTTAATATGGCAATAAACACCAAAAACAAATAAGAGTTCATAAAGCATTTGGTTTCGTAAACTTCCAAGGGATTAAGGTCAAGTATTTTCCTTTTTTTTAGTGCATTTAAATGCATGAAAAAGAGAATCAGGTAAATAAAAAGCAAGCCCAAACTAAAACGAATCATCAAGTCTGTCCACTGACTTGAATTCATATGGGCAGATTGAATATTTTCCAAAGCCATTTGCATGGCTGGAGAAGTGTAATTGATTTTCTTCAGAAAAGTGATAAATATGGCTGAACCTAAGTAAGAGAACAAATACTTTAAAGGATATATATAAAAAAGCAAGACAAATATAAAAATGAAGTTTAGCGATTTGGTCAACTTATCTTGCATGCCGTAGTAGCGGAAAAAATTGTAGTGATTGTTCCAAATACCAAAGATTAATAGAGCACAAAAAATAAAGCCAATAAAATCATACATAGAGGCTTGTAACTCCACATAACTATTTGGTACTTCAGAAGCAATAACGAGTAAAGTTACTGCAAATGCAAACACCGCATCCGTAAGATTTTCGATTCGGCTAGTTTCCAAGCCTCGATATCTAAAACCATATTTAGAAGAAGAATGACTCTGTTTTAAAAAGTCTCTAAACATTTCCTTTTAATTTGCACCCAAGTTTACTAATAAGCTTTGAGAGATTTGAGAGAATTTATTCCCTTTTCAGCAATTGAAGACAAAGAATGCATTGTAGTAGATGCCTTACACCCACACGCAACCATCCTTTCGCATTGGCGTGGAGCCAATTTTCACCCTTCCATAGAAGCAGACACTTCAGGCGAAATTGTCCTCAATGCTTTGCAGAACGAATTTGGTGGTTTAGATAAACAGTGGGTTTCAGCCAATCATTTCGATATTGATGGTTTTGTAGGGGTATTTGCACTCATCTACCCCGAATTGGCTAAACAGTACGATGCCGTTTTAAGAGAAATGGCCATTATTGGTGATTTTAGAGAATATAAACCCAAGGATAAAAACAGCCAGTATGCGTTAAAACTCTGTTGCTGGATGAATCAAGTAGAAAGTAATAAGTTCTACAGACCGTTTGGCGAAAAAGAAGAAATGAAGCTTTGCGTGCAGAAGTTTGAGTATTTCTTGGAGGTTTTTCCTAAAGTACTACAACATCCTGAAAGCTTTGCTGAAAATTGGAAAGAAGAAGTAGAAAAGGTTGAAAATGACCTTTCCATTTTAAAAAAAGGTAATCGCACTTATTATCCAGAACTGACTTTGCTTGTACAAGAGCTTTCAGAACCCATTCATTATTATGCAGCCTTCTCAGAAAGCTATGGTTTTGATTATGTGCTGAGCTGCTTTGACAACCATAAATATGAATTGGAATGTAAATACACGACTTGGGTAGACATAGCAAGCCGAAGTAGCTTTCCGCGTTTAAATTTAAAACCCTTAGCAGTAGCATTAAATAGAATAGAAAAGAGTGACTACAAGTGGGAAGTGGATAAAGTAACAGATACTGGCCCTATTTTACGTTTAGAATCTAAAGCCTTAAGCAAGGCGGATCGCTTTGATCAACCATATCGCCGAGATATTTATTCTTCCTCCATTCCCAAAGAAGTATTTCGAGAAAAAGTACTGAACTATCTGAAAAAGGCATTTCAACACACTGAACAAAAACGCTTTTGGACTTGGGATGAGATAAGGAATTTCAATAAAAAATAGACTCATTACTACAAATATAGTTTTTATTACTATTTTTGTAGTAATGAAAAAATTAACAGAAGCAGAACTTGAACTGATGAAGTACATGTGGCAATTGAAAAAAGCCTACATGAAAGACATTATGAATGCTTATGAAGAGCCGAAGCCAGCTTACACGACCATTTCAACTTTATTAAAAAGGCTTTGTGATAAAAAGGTGATTGATTTTGAAAAAGTTGGTCGCGATAAACACTACTTCCCTTTGTTGGAAAAGAAAAATTATTTCGGTCAGCATTTAAAAAAAATTAGTCAACACTTTTTTGATAATTCAGCAGCCAAACTAGCTAGTTTTTTCGCTGAAGAAAGCGATTTGAGTCAAGAAGAATTAAAGGAATTAAAGCGCATTATTGACCAAAAAATTGATCAAAATGATTAACTACTTCATCTTATCTTTTTTAGGCACTGTGATTTTTTTCAGTGCTTATCAACTTCTCTTAAAAAATGAAAAGTGGTTTCAATTCAATCGCTTCTTCCTTTTAGCTGGTCTAATCTTAAGCCTAGTTATACCTGCTCTTCAATTCAATTGGGGAATTGAAATTAACGCTGAACATGAATTGATTGCACAAAGTCAAAGCCTATTTGAAATAGAGAAAATAAATGTTTCATCAGGACTTGATACAACATATATTAAACCTGAAGAAACCTTCCTTAAAAAGACATTTATCGCCATTTATTGGATGGTTTTTCTTTTGCTTGCACTTCAATTATGCTACCGACTAAATACTCTCTACAAGCTTACACAGCGACCATTTGAAAATATAAATGACTTTAAAGTATATGTTTTAGAAGAATCTAAAGGGGTATTCT
Source organism: uncultured Flavobacteriales bacterium (assembly GCA_913052515.1). Next base: position 5,307 of record CAJXFJ010000129.1, read on the forward strand.
CTTTCTTTCATTTTCTATTTATCAATGCTGAAGTATTTCAAAATAAAGAAAACTTAGATACGATTTTACTTCATGAGCATATCCACCGAAAACAACGACACAGCTTAGACAATTTATTTATTGAAGTGGTAAGCATCTTTTTATGGTTTAATCCTATGATATGGTTATTCAAAAAAGCCATAAAACAAAACCATGAGTACCTCGCTGATCAAGTTTGCCAAGCGGAAACCGAAACCACCTTATATCAAAATCTGATTTTACAGTTTGCACAAAAGCAATCAAAAAGCAGGCTGGTAAGTCAATTTAGCTATCCTAAACTTAAAAACAGAATGATTATGATGAATAAGAACTACTCCAATCAAAACAGAATCTGGAAAGGATCCATAATTCTATTTGCATTCGCACTCTTTTGCACTTTAAATTCTTTTAAACTCACTCCAAAAGAAAAGCCATTAATTGTCATCATAGATCCCGGGCATGGTGGGCAAGACCATGGCACAAGTGTAGATGGAATACATGAAAAAGATTTA
>CAJXFJ010000130.1 GCA_913052515.1 uncultured Flavobacteriales bacterium
TTACTACTTAGATCCGATAGTGCAATAAGCCAAGAAGAAAACAACCAAATTAGAGGACAACAAGAGGTATTGTTTTCTATGACTTCCAAATCAAGCTTTATAAAAGGTGAAAGTCAAACTATTAACTCCAAACGTGAACCTTCTCTAAACAAACAAACAAATCAAACTTCATTAATCGAAAAAACAAACAAAGCTGACGCAAAGCCTAATTTATCTTCTAAAACAGAAAGAATTGAACAACTAACCAACAATCAAGAAATAAAAAATGAAAAGCGCTTAATCGTTGAAGCAAACGATAAAAATTCTTTTTTATCAATATCTTCCTCTAATACACCATTAAAGTCTGTAGAAATAGTAAGTGATAAATTAGGAATTGAAAAAGAAGATTTTAAATCATTAGACTATATTCCTTCCCTAAATTATCGAATTAACAATAGTTTAACTTCAGCAGAAGCCCAGCTTGCATCAGACACAAAACTCAACAAGATGCAACAAAAATTAAAGCCTCATTTGTTTGAATATGAAATTGATTACTATCAATCTTTTACTCAAAACAAGAATCTAAGCGACTTAGAATCAAGCATAAAAACATACAGAGAAGCCAGTGAAAAAAGTCTTCAAATTGAACAATATGGCTTTCATGTATTTAGAAAGTATCAATTTTTACATTTTGGAATAGGAGTTCAACACAGTAAATATCAAGAACAAGTTCACTATAATGTAACTGAACTTGAAAATGTAATTTCAATTCAGTTCGATACAAGCTATCAAATTATCAATGGCAATTATAGCAGCAATGGAGTTCCTGTAGTTCTAATTAAAGAGAACATTAATCGCACGGAAACAACAGTCAATGTTGAAAAAGAAAGAAATCTCGTTTTCAGGAATGAAATTAGTCGAATTCAGCTACCCATTAGTATTGGTTTCAGACAAAACTGGGGACGATTACAAGCGGGCTTACGTTCCTCTTTTGTTATTAACTACTTAAGCAGTAAACAAGGAGCATATATCTCTAATGATCAATCAAGCTTAATTGCCTTTGAAGATCAAAATCAATTGAACGAGTTTGTTTACTCAAACCAACATCAAATTAGCTTAGGATACGCTTTAAATGAGTTTTTCCTTATTGGTGGAAGATATAGCTATAACTATGATTTAAACTCTTTTACAAATAGCTATTCAAGTAAATTAGAACATCACGGCTTAGGCTTATGGCTACGGTTTCAGCCTAAATAATGCAATTTCCAATTGCGTCTACTACCTAAAGGCCAAAGTCAATTGACTTTGGCCTTTTTAAGCTATAAAATTTAGAAAAATCAGTAAAAGCATGTAGTCCATTTACGTTCAATCCCTTAGCATATTAAATATTAGATGTGTCGTAGTTTGTGTCACTAACAAAATACAATAGACTATGAAATCAACATCTACTTTCTTTATGCTTTTATTGATGGCTACTTTCCATCAAACTTTTAGTCAACAACCCACATTTGACTTTATAAAAAATGTTGCTTTTAACAGCAATGCTGATATACAAATGCACCGAATCACAATTGCTGAAGACGGAAGTATTTATGTAGCAGGAATGAGTGACTTGGGAGATGCCTATTTTGCAAATGGAGATACTATTACAGATAACACGCTGCCTTTTCGAAGAGATGGATTCATTGCCAAATTTGATGCTACTGGAAATGTAATTTGGACCAAGGAATTTGATAGCGGCGACCAATATGGTTTGGGCGGAATAGAAGTAGACCGAGATGAAAACATCTATTTAGCAGGCCGATCTGAAGACACCACACTTATTGATGGCCTAACCATTCCTGATCATACTTTCTATTGGTTTAAACTAGATTCCAATGGTGTGCGCTTAGATTATGAATACTATCAATCAACCTCAGCCATGCAAGGTAGTTTTGTAAAACTTGCTGTTGATAGCATAGGAAACTCCTATGTATCAGGGTTGTTTAACGGTAGCATGACTATTGGTTCAAATACCTATGGCGCTTCAAATGGTTCTTGTTTTATGTTTAAAATAAATGACCAAGGAAACCTGGCTTGGTCAAAACAAATTAACTCTGGCTATGCAGGAAAACTCCTTATTGCCCAAAATGGTAACTTAATTTATGGAGGAATCTGCAACCGTGGAGCATCATTTGGAACGTTTACCTGTGCATCAACTAATACAGCACAACGTTCAAACCCTTTGTTAAGTGAAATAGATGCATCTACAGGAAATCCTTTATGGATTTTAAACCCACAAGGAAACCGTGGAGGAAACATTGTTGATATTCATCAAATGACAGATGGGAGTTATGTTTTCGGTGGAGCTTTCGGAGATGACAGTCAACCTAGAGCTAGTAATCGTTTAAACTTTGGAAACGGCATTACTGCTGAATCTGCAGGCTCACCTTTGCATCCATTATTTGGCACTAAATCTTCTTATTTAGCAAAAGCCGATGCTTCTGGAAATCCAATTTGGGCAAAGCGAGTGGGCCAGCGTCTTGACCCTTACGATAATGTCAAAAAAATTATAGGCCATGGCGATTCTATTTATGTAATGGGACAAACTCGCGATACCAACTACTTATACAATGCAAATGATAGTATTGCCATAAGAACCTTTAATAATTCCGCTTTTGTGGCAACCGTTGATGGAAATGGTGGATTTCAAAAAGTTAGACCTATAGCTGTTTTCAACAACAGTATAGGACTTGGTTTAATGGATGCCGGAGTAGATCCGAATGGCAGCTTATATATCACAGGCTCTTTTGATGAAGATTATAAGTATTCTGATCAAAACACGTTGGTGCTAACTGGTAGAAATGATGCTGCGTTGGGGAAAGTGGGAAATCTTGATCCATTTACGCTTCCTGTTCCACAAAACTTAAGAACAACTCAAAAAAATAGAACCGAAATATTTACAGGCTACTATGAATATGATGCGGACATTGCTTGGAGTCCGGTGGCTAATGTTTATGGCTATGTTTTAACAAGTGTAAATGGCTATAATCAAGTTGATGAAGAAGTATTTCATCAAATAAATGATACTACAGGAATTATTGTTATTGGTAATAGCTCAGGGCTTTCTTACTCTGCAAAAGTCAGTTCACATAAGTACGATGTTTTATCGCTTAGTACTTCTATTATGGATACCTCTGGAGTAACTATTACTTCCATAAAAGGCTTAGATAAGGCTAATGCTTATATCAAGTATTACCCCAACCCCACTGAAAATCTGTTAAACATTAGCAGTTCTGAAAAAATCAATTCAGTAAGGGTAATAAATATAGCAGGACAAACGCTAATGTTCCAAAGCATGAGTCAATTAACGAATTGTACTTTAACCTTAGCTGATCTGCCAAGTGGAATATACTTCATTGAGGTTTCAGGCGAAGATTTTAAAGAAATTCAAAAAGTTCAAAAGAGATAGAAAACCGTCTCTACTGTAAATGAAAAGCCGAAGGCAGTGCCTTCGGCTTTTTTAATTTTAAAAGGCAATTATTCTTAATTGCTTGCTAGCTCATTTGAAAAATTAACCGAGCTTGCCATTGGGTTTAAATCATTCAAAACATAAGTTTGAGTTCCCATAAGCGTATTAAATCTCACTTCTTCTCCCTCTGTAAATTGAGCGATTTCTGTAGATTCTTCTCCTTTAATAAAACTCCAACTTTGATTCGATTCAGAGTAAACCATGGTTCCCATATCTTCAAGTCCATCAACATTTACCTTTTCAAATTTCATTTGATTTTTCGTAGCTGTAAGCTTGTAGTTTTGTCCTTTAAAAGCCATAAACTGCTCTTCCACCTCACCGGCTTCCATAGCAATTGGGTTTGAACCACCCCAGAATTCGATCAAGTTAAAAATGACCACATCAAGAAAACTTGCTACACCATAAATTGGAATAATATTCATGGCATAAAAAAGCAAAGTTTTAACAAACTTACTATCTGACACACTATCATTCCATTCGTAGATTTTTTTAGTTAACTCAAATGAACCAAAGCAACCAGTTTGTGTAATCATGATTGATGCAGCAACTGCTGTAAAGAGAATCTTTTTCATAAAAAATAATTTAGGGTTAAGTCCTAAAGATAGAAAGGATAAAAATCCAATCGGCAATAATTAGAAAAAGATTATGAACAATCGAATTACCCCCTGGTTTTTTTATAAAGTGGCACGGTAGAACAAGGTTCGCCGTACATTAAAATTTTAGCGTAAGGCTGCAACATTTCGGTGAGTTTTACATAAGCAGAAGGTGGAACTTCTTTTTTACTACAGCCTTTAATTACCACTTTGGCATCTTCGTATTCTTTGGGCTTTATGTTTTGTGCGATGGCTTCTTCAAAAATCAGGCTTTCCAATTGAGCTAAATCACCAAAGCAAACCTTTTTGGCAAAAGGTGCCAGTTTTGTGGCTAAGAGCATATACGCCCAAGTAGGAACTATGGCATCCACAGAGCAATGCAGAGCTACAAATTGGTCTTGATATTGACTCCAATTGTGTTCTTTTACAAAAGCACGAAAATCCTTTTCTTTCAAGGCAATTCCCTCCCAAAGATTTTCTTTAATGTCGTACAACACTCTTTCGCCCTCTGGGTAGAATTCTTCTAAATCTACTGTGATTAAGCCACTTTTGGCCACTCTATTAACAATTTCTTCTGCCATAGCTTTTTTATTAATTTTTTATTCTTTTTTTTTCCATTGATGAAAAAAGAAACAAAAAAATCTAGACCATTTCACAATTTAAGCCTTCCACTCCTAAATGGCGATGGTTTCGGTGATCTCCCACCGAATCAATCGGGGGAGCTTCCTCAATCATTAGCTCCATTTAGTTCGCTGCAGCCATAAATTCCGAAAAAGGTCATCCTAAAAATAAAATAATGTGTTTGAAAATCATAGCTCTAATTTAGAGAGCTCGAAAACAAGACTTGCGAAATTTTTAACCTAATCCAATTTTTGAATTCAGGGCTCAAGCTCGAGGCTTGCGCAGTTTAGAAAATCAATGAGTTTACAACCGTAAATGAATGTTTTCTAAACAAGCGTAACGAAGAGATTGAGTTCATGAAACAAAAATTTACATGAAGCCAAGTTCGAGCATCGCCTCCTCACTCATCATCTCCTTCCCCCAAGGTGGATCCCAAACGATTTCAACCTTTGCCGATTTTACACACCAACAACCGGCTGCTTTGGTTTCTACCTCATTGGGTAAACTTTCAGCCACTGGGCAGTTTGGCGAGGTCAATGTCATTTCAATAACCACATTAAACTCATCATCTACCTTTACAAAGTAAATTAGGCCTAAATCGTATATATTTACTGGAATTTCAGGGTCATAAATGGTTTTCAAAACCTCTATCACCTGATTCTCTACATCCTTCTTACTTAAATCTTTTGGGTCTTTTTTATCCATATTCTTAAGCTTTTGCTTGAAAAGCAATCCCGTACAATTTCATTTTTTTGATCATACTCACCAATCCATTAGAACGAGTAGGCGACAAATGCTCTTTCAATCCGATTTGGTCAACAAAGTATAAATCTGATTCTGCAATTTCTTTGGGTGTACTTTCCGAAAGTACTCGAATCATCAAAGCAATGATTCCTTTGGTAATGATGGCATCACTATCTGCTGTAAAGTATAACTTTCCGTCTTCTTTCAATTGTGCATCTAACCACACCCTTGACTGACAACCTTTAATGATGTTTTCTTCTATTTTTTTATCTTCTTCAATTAAGGGAAGTTCTTTGCCTAAAGAAATGATGTATTCATACTTGTCCATCCAGTCTTCAAACATAGAAAACTCATCAATTACCTCTTCTTGTCGCTCT
>CAJXFJ010000131.1 GCA_913052515.1 uncultured Flavobacteriales bacterium
AGAAGAAGAAAGAAGACTATTTTACGTAGCTTTGACACGTGCTGAAAAAGAAGTTCGTCTATCTTATTCAGCGAGTAGGTATAAATGGGGAAATTTAATATATTGTGAACCCAGTAGATTTATAGAAGAAATAGATGAAAAGTACCTAGATTATGTTGCTCCTTCAGCGGAAGAGCCATTTCAAAACGATAGAAATCAATATTTTGAAAGTAACTCAAAAAACCAAAGATCAGTAATTAGCAATTCTAAAAAGTACGGACGCTCACCTATGAATAAGAAAGACTCAAAACCAAGCCCTCCACAAAAAGTAATTCCACCACATAAAAAAATGGTGAATATCAATGATGCAAAAAGAGAAGTTGATCCTTCTTTTGCTTCCGCAGCAGGCAAAGTTGAAGAGGGAATGCGAGTAGAGCATTTGCGATTTGGAAAAGGAAAAGTGACGAAAATTGAGGGACAAGAGCCCAATAAAAAAGCAACTATCATTTTTGACAACCTAGGAGAAAAACAATTGCTTTTAAAGTTTGCAAAACTTAGAATCTTAAAAAACAAATAAACTTGTCAAGCAAGTAATTTACTTATGGAATATAATACGAAAAGGTCAAAGATGATTATTCCTGAATATGGCAGACATATTCAGAAATTAATAGACCATGCAACCAAGATAGAGGATCGCGATAAAAGAAATGAAATGGCCTTAGCCATCATTGATGTGATGGGTCAATTAAACCCACATTTAAAAAATGTTCAAGATTTTAAGCATAAGCTTTGGGATCATTTGTTTCTCATGTCTGAGTTTAAATTAGATGTTGATTCTCCATATCCCAAGCCTACAGAAGATCACTTTCAATCTAAGCCCAAGAAAATGGCTTATCCTGAAAATAACATTCGTTACAAGCACTATGGAAGAGGAGTTGAAAAACTAGTAACTGCCATTATGGAAATGGAAGATGGCGAAGAGAAAACAGTATTGATAGAGCGTACTGCAAACTTGATGAAAAAACACTACTTGACTTGGAGCAGAAGTTCAGTTGACGATAAACAAATTTTGGTAGACCTAAAAAAAGTTTCTAGAGGCAAACTTGAGGTTTCAGAGAATTTAGAACTTACGGCTACAAAAGATATTGTCAGTCGTAACATTAATAGTGCTAATGGATCTGCTCACGGCAAAAAGAAAAAGCCGATGAATAAGCGGAAAAGAAAAACATTTAAAAAAAGAAAGTAAAGCCAGTAAACAAAAATGGGAACATTTGAGATTAATGGGGGGAAAAAGCTAAGCGGTGAACTTACCCCACAAGGAGCAAAAAATGAAGCGCTTCAAGTACTTTGTGCAGTACTATTAACCCCTGAAAAAGTCATCATGAAAAATGTTCCTGACATTATTGATGTCAACAAACTGATTGACTTACTCAGAGATCTTGGTGTAAAAGTTGAAAAGCTTGCAGCAGACGAATATAGCTTTCAAGCCGACGACATTGACATTGAATATTTAAATACACAAGAGTTCAAAAAGAAGGGTTCAAGTTTGAGAGGCTCGGTTATGATACTTGGTCCCCTCCTTTCTCGATTCGGAAAAGGCTATATTCCAAGACCAGGTGGTGATAAAATTGGAAGAAGAAGACTTGACACTCACTTCATAGGCTTTCAAAAATTAGGTGCCAAGTTCATTTATAACCAAGAAAATAAATTCTATAAAGTAGAAGCCGGGAATTTGCAAGGCACATACATGCTTTTAGATGAGGCTTCTGTAACAGGAACCGCCAACATCATAATGGCGGCTGTTTTAGCAAAGGGAACTACTCAAATTTATTATGCAGCTTGTGAACCATACATTCAACAATTATGCAAAATGTTGAATCGAATGGGAGCTAAAATTAGTGGAATTGGTTCTAACTTAATTAGCATTGAAGGTGTTGATTCGCTAAAAGGGTGTGAACATCGGATTCTACCAGACATGATTGAAATTGGTAGTTTCATTGGCCTTGCTGCCATGACTCAATCTGAAATAACCATCAAAAATGTATCCTATCCCGACTTAGGTATTATACCAGATACTTTTGCCAAACTGGGTATCAAGATGGAACTTCGTGGAGATGACTTGTTTATTCCGGAACAAGAACTTTATGAAATTGACACCTTTATTGATGGTTCAATTATGACTATTTCTGATGCACCTTGGCCAGGATTTACACCTGACTTATTAAGTATTATATTGGTTGTAGCAACCCAAGCCAAAGGTTCGGTTTTGGTACATCAAAAAATGTTTGAGAGTAGACTTTTCTTTGTGGACAAGCTGATTGATATGGGAGCGCAAATCATCTTATGTGATCCGCATAGAGCAACTGTAATTGGACTTGAAAGAAAAACAAAATTAAAAGGCATACAAATGACTTCCCCTGATATTCGAGCAGGGGTTTCTTTGCTAATTGCAGCACTTTCAGCGAAAGGAAAAAGTGTTATTCACAACATTGAACAAATTGATCGAGGGTATTCAGATATTGATAAGCGATTAAATGCACTAGGTGCTGATATCCGAAGAGTATAAAAATAATATCTATGAAAAAACTAATAATTGGACTTTTATTTACTTTCTCACTAACGAACTTTTCAAATGCTCAAGAAGCTAAAATTGGATTAAATATTGGAGACCAAGCTCCCAATTTAGTTTATACTGACCCAAATGGAAAAACCATCGAGTTATATGACTTAAGAGGTAAAATGGTTTTGATTGACTTCTGGGCATCTTGGTGTGGTCCATGCAGAAAGGAAAACCCTAATGTGGTAAGAACCTACAAGAAATATAAAGAAGTAGAATTTGAAAATGGGAATGGATTCACGGTTTATTCTTATTCTTTAGATAAAAACAAAGGCTCTTGGCAAAATGCAATTATGCAAGATGGCTTAATGTGGCCATACCATGTCAGCGATTTAAAAGGTTGGGCTGCCGTAGGAGCTCAAACCTACAAAATACGCTCCATACCACAAGCCTATTTAATTGATGGAAACGGAATAATCGTCGGAAAAGGAAATACGCTTCGTGGTGCAGGACTAAATGCGTTGCTTAACAACTTGAAGAAGCAATAATTTAAAAAAACTAAGTTGAAAGCCCGATGAAAACTCATCGGGCTTTTTTTGTAAATGGTTGTAAAGATTATATTATCTATTTAAGATAATTTTCTGTCGATGTCTAATCTCTCCATCTTCTAATGCTAATAGAAAGTATAATCCAGACTCAAAGCCTTCATCAAGGCTAATTATCTTGCTATTTACTGTTATATTCTTCCGAAGTACAAGTCTGCCTTTAAGATCAAAAATTTCTATTACCAAAACTTCGGAATCAGAATTATTTTCGACGTGTAAATTTCCTTTGGTTGGATTAGGATATACCTTAATTTGCGAATTCACTATATGATTTTCAGCAACAGAAACAAGTGAACTGCATTGAGACACTCCTTCTACACTACGGTAATAATTAGTGATTTGATCTGCTGCTGCATTTAGTTCTGCGACACTGCTGGGTACACTTGATGGAACAGTACCACGTGCAAATACAAAAGCATATGACAATTCTTGAAAACTTCCTTTCGGAAAAGTAAACTCACCTGACGAAACAACAACTTTCCGATCATTGGGCCATGCATTAATATTATTTTCAGTCCAAACTGAAGTCGCAAACTGTCCATAGGTTGAATAGCGGTAAAAGTCGCTGGTAGCAAAATATGGTACTCTAGAGTTCATGCCTCCAGAAGCTCGATAACCAGTACCTCCAAACGTCTGAGGGCGATTGTCTTTCCATCTACTACGCATGTAATTATATAATTCTTGGTCATTCTGAAAATCACCGGCATAACTATAAGTGTTTGATAAATTAATCGACATGCAATTAGACACGCCAAAACGTTCATTATCTATAATACCATCTCCAAATCCTGTTCCATTTGGAATGTAACTAGCACTAATACTAGAACAACTATTGTCTATACCATCATTATCAATAGTAGGCCCTTTTAATACAATGTAACCAATAGCCCCTAATAAATCCCCATATCCATTATTACCAAAAGCGTAGTCATCGTAGTTATCTCCGTTTTTAGCAAATACCATTGAACGGTTTACATCAGTTTGCACATAATCATCTAGTGGATTTCCAAGGTCGAAGTCAATAAAACTGCCAATACTGCATTTATAATAATCTCTATTCGACCGATTATAAACCTTATAATCTACGAATATCGTTTCGTTCAGTGCATTGTTCGGATGAGGTTCACAGTAGACCATAGCATGAATTTCCAGACCCATTGAATTACCACCTGTAAATGTATGCGAGGTTTCATCATTGTAAATAAAATACGAGGCCCTTGATCCTTTTATCTTAGGGTAATCACCTGAATCAGGCTCATAAATTCCATTGCCATTAACATCTTCAAATGGTGCTAAATAAAAATCATAACCGTTGGTTGTGTCGCCATGAGCAGGCCATCTACGTATCGCAGTTGGCATACTGTAATTAGGGTCATTATAACTTAACCTATGTCTAAATACATCACCGGCCCTAAGTTCCCAAATGTTATTGAAGCTTGATCGTATCGAAGTAGTTGATGTCCCTAAGCCAATTTTCAAAGGACCTGTTGTAAAATCCGATTGCGAATAGCTAGCGGCACCGTATAGATTTCCTGCACTATCTTCTGCAGTGATGCATAATGAAGAGTGAAATATTGCATGACTTTGGTTGTTCTTTGGTACTTCAAAAGATGATGTTGAGTTTCGAACATCATGAAATAAAACACCATCAGCTTGAATCATAGCTCTTATACTATTATCCTCAACAAAATTCACATGATAAACAGTTTGAGCAATACTTAGAGTGTTAAACAGCAAAAAAAGTGCTAAAAATACCTCTACCTTACCCCTTATGAATCTAAATTTTGAATTAAAACTATACATAATTTATTCGCTTAAAAGAACTAAGTTAATTGATTTTGATTCTACTAAATCTATTTTAACAGAAAAAGAAATATTATCCTTAGTATACAGAGAAATTATATTTATTAAAATGTCTTACAAACTTATTTGCTTAAAATAAAACATGATAATGGAAAAAATCTGAGTTGCATGTAAAATGAAGATAGTGTAAGAATCTGAATTATAATACCAAAACCCTTAATTTCGCACGCCATTGTTTAGTTAATAGCTGACAATCTGTCAATAAAGCTCAGTTGGCAAAGGAATTGAAAAGCATGAATCGATTTAAAAGATTTTTTATGAAAGAGCAGGAAGAAGATAAGAAAGTTCAAAAGGAGCAAGAAGAGCAAAATACAACTCAAGCTACCGATGAAAGCACTGAAAATGAATCAGCAACAGAAGAATTGTCAGAGTTAGAGCAAAAGGAAATTGAAGTAAAAGAGCTTAACGATAAGTATTTGAGGTTATATTCTGAATTTGACAATTTCAGAAGAAGAACGCAAAAGGAAAAGCTAGAGTTATACAAAACAGCAGGTGAAGATATTTTTAAGTCATTATTACCTGTTATGGATGACTTTGAACGTGCCAAAAAGTCAATGGAAGAAACAGAAGACTATGGTAGTTTAAAAGAAGGAGTAGATCTCATATTCAACAAATTATTGGGTGTTTTCAAAACTCATGGAGCAGAACCAATGGAATCACCTGTAGGAAAAGAGTTTGATAGTGAATTGCACGAGGCAATTACTCAAATTCCTGCACCTGAAGAAAGCATGAAGGGCAAAGTAGTAGATGATAAATCTAAAATTATTATAAAAAATTTAAATCC
>CAJXFJ010000132.1 GCA_913052515.1 uncultured Flavobacteriales bacterium
TCCTTCTTTCTTATGAGATTCATTATTCTGAGTTCTAGTATTAAATGCCGTGGCTTGTTTCTTCAGAATATACTTAAACAAAAAAGGCATAAAAAATCGTAAAATATATTTCACAATATAGTACACCAATACAATTACAAGTATTGTGCGAAATACGGATATCAACCCTGCCTCAACTAGCATAATTACTTACTAAGGTAAAGGTTTCTTTCAGAATAAATTTCTCTAAAAAATTTGTCCTTTAAATCAGCAATAAATCTAATTGCTTCACCTGTTGATTTCATTTCTGGTCCTAATTCCTTATTAACATTTGGAAATTTCTCAAAAGAGAATACAGGAATTTTAATGGCATAGCCCTTCTTTTGTGGGTTAAAATCAAAATCCTTTACTTTCTTTTCACCAAGCATCACCTTAGTGGCATAATTTACATAAGGCTCTTTATAAGCTTTAGCTATAAAGGGAACGGTTCTAGAAGCTCTTGGATTAGCTTCAATAATATATACTTTCTCATCTTTTATAGCGAATTGAATATTAATAAGGCCTTTCGTTTTAAGCGCAACTGCTATACGTTTTGTGTATGTTTCAATCTGATTTAAAACATCATCACTTAAATCAAAAGGAGGTAATACAGCATAAGAGTCTCCAGAATGAATCCCAGCAGGTTCGATATGTTCCATAATACCGATAATATGAACATCTTCTCCATCGCAAATAGCATCTGCTTCGGCTTCAATAGCCCCTGAAAGGAAGTGATCCAATAAGATTTTATTACCAGGTAAGTCACGTAAAATATTGACTACGTGTTGCTCTAATTCTTTCTCATTTATAACAATCTTCATACTTTGTCCACCAAGAACGTAAGAAGGTCTAACCAATAATGGGAAACCAATTTCTCGACTTAGTTCAATTGCTTCATCTGCTGTTTCAATAGATCCATAACGAGGATATGGAATGTCATTAGACTTTAACAAATCAGAGAATGAACCTCTATCTTCAGCTAAATCTAGCGCTTTATAACTAGTCCCAATTATATTAATTCCATATCTGTCTAGCTTTTCAGCTAATTTCAATGCCGTTTGTCCTCCTAACTGTACAATCACACCTTCGGGCTTTTCATGAAGAATTATATCATAAATATGCTCCCAAAATACTGGTTCGAAATACAATTTATCAGCCGTATCAAAATCAGTAGAAACCGTTTCTGGGTTACAGTTAATCATGATCGTCTCATAACCGCATTCTTTGGCGGCTAATATTCCATGAACACAACAATAATCAAATTCAATGCCTTGTCCAATTCGATTAGGTCCAGACCCCAGAACTACAATTTTCTTTTTATCGCTAACCTTTGATTCATTTTCTTCTTCAAAAGTGCTGTAATAGTATGGTGTCTGCGCTTCAAACTCTGCAGCACAAGTGTCTACAAGTTTATAAACTCGTTTGATGTTATATTCTTCGCGTTTCGTGTAAACTTCACTTTCTAAACAATTTAAAAGATGTGCTATTTGTCGATCTGCGTATCCCTTTTGCTTAGCCTCTAGTAAGATATCTTTTGGCAAAGTTTTAAGAGTAAATTTTGATATTTCTTTTTCAATACCAATTAGTTCTTCAATTTGTCTTAGAAACCATTTATCGATGAGTGTAGCCTCATAAATTGTTGACAATGGAATTCCCAACTTAATAGCATCATACAAATGGAATAAACGGTTCCAACTTGGATTTTTTAAGCTATCTAAAATCCTATTCTGATCTGTTAATTCTTTTCCATCAGCACCTAATCCATTTCGCTTAATCTCTAATGATTGACAAGCCTTTTGCAATGCTTCTTGAAAAGATCGACCAATTCCCATTACTTCTCCAACAGATTTCATCTGAAGTCCTAATTCCTTTTCAGGACTGTCAAATTTGTCAAAATTCCATCTCGGTATTTTAACGATAACATAATCTAGGGTTGGTTCAAAATAAGCCGATGTATTTCCTGTGATTTGATTTTTTAATTCATCTAAATGATACCCAATTGCTAATTTTGCAGCAATCTTAGCAATCGGATAACCAGTTGCTTTAGATGCTAATGCAGAAGATCTCGAAACTCTAGGATTAATCTCAATAGCAATTATATCTTCTTTCTCATCATTACTAACAGCAAATTGAACGTTACATCCTCCTGCAAAATCACCAATAGAGCGCATCATGTGTATAGCCATATCCCGCATTTTCTGATAAGTAGTATCAGATAAAGTCATAGCAGGTGCAACCGTAATTGAATCTCCGGTATGAATCCCCATCGGATCCATATTTTCAATGGAACAGATAATAATTACATTGTCATTAGAGTCTCTTAACAACTCTAGTTCATACTCCTTCCAACCAAGCACAGCTTTATCAATCATAACTTCATGTATTGGTGAAGCATGAAGTCCCCGAGTTAATTTTTTATCAAATTCTTCTTGGGTATGGACAAATGATGCACCTGAACCTCCTAGTGTATAAGATGGTCTAATAACAAGAGGAAAGCCGATTTCTTGAGCAAAATTTTTCCCTTCTAAGAATGAATTTGCAATTTTTGAAGGAGCTACTCCAACTCCAATATCAATCATCAATTTTCGAAACTCATCTCTATCTTCTGTAACATTAATGGCATCAATGTCTACACCAATCATTTTTACATTATACTTTTCCCAAAGGCCAAGTTCATCACATTTTATGGCCAAATTCAATGCTGTTTGTCCCCCCATTGTTGGCAAAACAGTATCAATATCAGGATGCTCTGCTAAAATCCTTTCGATTGACTCTGGCTCAAGTGGCTCCAAATAAATATTATCTGCAACAACAGGGTCTGTCATTATTGTTGCCGGATTCGAGTTTATTAAGGTCACTAAAATACCTTCTTCTCTTAGCGACCTAGATGCTTGAGAACCTGAATAATCAAACTCACAGGCCTGTCCAATTACTATTGGCCCACTTCCGATAATTAATGTATGCTTAATGGATTTGTTTCTAGGCATAGGAAAACATTTTTGAGTTACGAAATTAATTGACTCTAATTAAAGATTAAAATTGGCTTTAGATAAGTTATACAAAAAAAGGACTGTTTTTCAACAGTCCTTTTAAATAATACGAATATCAATTTATTGTTTTATGAATTTGGTGGATAATGATCCATTATCTTGAACAACCCTTGCTATATAAGTTCCATGTTCTAAATCTTCTATACTAACTTCAACCACTCCGTTTGAGCTTGAAACAAATTCATTATTAAATTCCCTTACCAATTGACCTTTTATGTTATAAATTTGAAGCTGATAAGGTTTATTTGAATTCAAACCATCCCATTCTAACTTAATATTTCTGCTCGAAGGATTCGGATAAACGTGCAAACTTGAAACATTTACTTTAGAATCTTTAGACACTAAATCTTTTAATCCGACTAAAGCATCAGATTGATAAACTCCTCTTCCATGGGTACCAATATAAATTCTACCCTCGTTCTCAACAGGCACATAACCGCTCTTCAGAACTAATTTTACAGAATCGATTACTTGAGGGTCTGTAACA
The DNA here is from genome assembly GCA_913052515.1 of uncultured Flavobacteriales bacterium. Next base: position 3,556 of record CAJXFJ010000132.1, read on the forward strand.
TTTTGCCCATCTATCATTAAGTTTCCGTTTTCAATAGAATTCAAGCTATCTATTATTCGCGCATTCACAACATCAAAATCAAAAGTCATTTGACGAATTTCAAATACAGGAACTCTTCCTAAACCTATATTTTCCTCAGTCCATTCAACTGTAGCTGGATCTGTTGCAAAAGCATTATCTGTAGCAAAAACTCCTAATTCATTTCCAACCAAAACTCTATTGTTATCATCTTTATCTATCATTACAGAATAGGCCGGAACATAAGGTAATTCGGTTGACCCATTACCTTGAATAAATTCAAATGTTCCTGTTGGGTCAACTGCAGTTGTTGCTATAGTTGTTCGAGCAACAAATGTGTGGTTCCCATAATTTCCTAAAGCAACAATTAAGTTATCTGAGTTATTAGGGTCAACAGCAATTGAAGTAACAGCTCTACCAGAAAAGCGACCAATTTGCTCACATTTTCCTGCCAACTGATTATTGATGATGTCATAAATCTGAGCTCCTGAAGCCGAATGAGGTAAATCAGTATCAACCGAATCTAAATCAGATACTCTAAACAAACCTCCTGCATCTGTTCCAATGAATAAATGATTTCCATCATTACTAAATGCCATATCTATCACATTTCCTGTAATTCTATCAGGAGTTGACCTACTTCCAGCAACATGATGCCATACGATATCAGACTTCCCCTTAAGTAAATCTCTTGTGATAAAAACGTTTCTTTCATTATAATTAGCTCCTGAACCGGGCCAGTTAGCTGAAGCAAAAATAGACTGAACCTTATCTTGAACTTGGTATCTATATCTAAAAATAATTTCAGCATTTTCAACACGCAAAATAGTTTCTGAAGCACTAATAATGTCAACTGTAAAAGAAACTGAATCTCCATTTCCAATACTATCGAGAAAAAGATTTGAATACTTACCCTCAACACCGAAACTGAAACTAATATTCTCAGTTGCCGAATTATACTTTCTAATGGTTAAAGTCTTTGTTGAAAGATTAATTGTTAATGTATCAAAGTTTATAATAACTTCTGATCCTAGACTGTCCATTTCATCTGCGTCAAAATCAATTTTTCTTCCTGAAGAAGCAGAAATGGTGTCAAAGGGTAATATTGCTGTTTGCAAAGTAACTACTTGAGGGATATTATTATTATTACTTTCAAACGGAATCATAGTTCCAACGGGAATAGGGGGTAATGTTTTTCTTTCCTCTACAATTTCAATCGAATCTGTAGAACCCGTGTGATTAAATGATTCCCATAACTCTAAACAATTATAAAACACCCTAGAGCATCCTTCCGGTGTAGCACATAACCCTCCTAAGAATGCATTGGTACTTACAATATCTGCGGCTGTCAAATTAGAATTACCCGAAGTTGTTCCAATTCCTTGAATTCTTCCTAAACGGTTAAATTGCGAAGCAGCAACTCCTATTGAAGGGTCAATAATAGACATTGCAGCATCGAAGCCATCACCACTTAACACTTCTATGGCTCCTAAATTATTATTAAACTCTAGACCAACTAAAAAGGAACCATTATCTTGAGTACCACCTAAGACAATATCTTTGGCGTTGACATCAATACCATAAAACTGGGTAACGCCATACTTATAATTATGCACTCTATATGTTGGAATTCCATTATTAAAGTCAGTTGATTTGGTAATACCTCCATCAGATGCAATATATGCTATGTCTGAATCTCGAGGGTCAAAAACCATATTGTGCTTATCTGCATGTACATAATTTGGTATTAAATCTCCTGAGGCTGTAAATTCAACTGTTAGGTCAATTCTTTCCCATGATCCATTTGAAGGACTAGGATCAACAGAACTTTGAGTCCATCTCCACAGAGAAACTCCACCAACAACTAATTTACCAGGATCATCAGGAAATACCTCAATCATGTTATCCCATCCACCTTGACAATTTACGCCAAAGTTAGCATAAGGGTCAAATGAACCATCTCCAGCACCAATAGGCTCCCAATTATTTCCGCCATCTTGAGAACGGTAAAAACCTTCTAAACAACCTTGATTTGTTGCAATACCTGCATACATGATATTTTTATCAGATGGTGCAATATCACATTCTATTCTACCCAAAGAGGAGTTCGTGTTTGGTGTTGTTTCCGTAAATGTCGCTCCACCATCATTTGAAACATATATGGCGGCATTGAAAGTTACGATAATATTTTGACCATCGTCACTGATATCAAT
>CAJXFJ010000133.1 GCA_913052515.1 uncultured Flavobacteriales bacterium
GTTAGCAAAACAGCTAATCTCAAAAACATCTAAGTCTTTACATCAAGTAAGTTTACCGGTTTTTCATTTTCATGAAGGGAATCAGATTGGGAATAGTTTTGGAGAGCGATTGGCAAATGCTTTTCAAGAATTGTACAACAAAGGGTTTCAGTCGGTAATTGCCGTTGGAAACGATAGCCCTGATATCATTGATTTAGATTGGAAAGCCATTGAGTCAAACTTGGCAAATGGAAATGCGGTTTTAGGCAAGTCAATTCGCGGAGGTGCTTATCTAATCGGTTTGGGAGCGCAAGATTTTGACATAAAGCAATTTCAAAACCTACCTTGGCAGAGCAATGAATTGTATGCTGCATTAAAAGGGAGTTTAAGTGTTTCAAGCATCAACGAGTTGGCCATATTGCGTGATATTAATTCCATTCATGATTTAATCAAATGGTTAAAGTCTACAACTGATATTGGATTTAGGAAGATTATACATGCTATCTTTTTATTCGTTCGCCAATTCAAATTTATTACTGTCAACTTTTTTACTGTAGTTGACAGAATTACTCAATTACGAGCTCCGCCAATCTCTTAAATAAATTACATTTTACCAATGTAAAAGCCGTTGAATTTCAAGCTCAACGTGTCATTCCTTATCTATATCTAATCTTATTTTTCAGTGTTTAAAAAACTCACTTTTATTGGTTTTTTGATGAGCATATTTGTTGCTTGTCAAAGTGAAAAACCAAAACAACAACTCAAGCTGCAAGAGGCTTCTTGGGAGCAAATTTCCAAAGAGGCAGAGGGTAGTACGGTCAATTTTGTGATGTGGCAGGGTAGCCCAATCATCAACAACTACATCAATAATTATGTGGTGCCTCGACTAAAAGAAGAATTGAATATAGACTTGAGAATTTCCGGAGGTCAAGGAACTGAAATTGTGCAATTAATTATGGGGGAGAAGCAAGCTGGTGTTGAACAAGGTCAAGCGGATCTGGTATGGATTAATGGCGAAACCTTTTTTCAATTGAATAAAATTGAAGGTTTATGGGGCCCTTTTGTCGATCAAATTCCAAATACGAAATACATTGATTTTACCAATGAGTTCATCAATCAAGATTTTCAACAGCCGGTAAATGGTATGGAATGCCCATGGGGAATTACTCAGTTTGCATTGGTATATGATTCAGCGAAAGTGCCAAACCCACCCAGAAACCTAAAGCAACTTGAAACTTTTGTTAAAGAAAATCCCGGCACATTCACCATTTCAAATGATTTCTCAGGAATGAGCTTGCTGAAAAGTTTTTTAGCTGAATTAAGTGGTTCGCCTACTGGCTTAGATGGAGATTTTGACCAATCAAAATACGATCGGCTCTCCGATTCTTTATGGAATTGGATTAATGCCAACAAAAAATACTTTTGGAAGGAAGGTCAAACTTTTCCGAAAGAACACAGCAAAATGGATCAGCTTTTTGCAAGCGGAGAGTTGTACCTTTCATTTGGCTTCAATGAGGGAGGAATAGAAGACAAAGTACGTCAAGGCCTTTTTCCAAATACGACTCGTTCTTATGCTTGGGATAATGGAACGGTAAAAAACACCAATTACCTGGGAATTCCTTACAATGCTAAAAATAAAGCAGGAGCCATGGCGGTCATCAACTTTTTAATTTCTCCAGAAGCGCAGTTGAAAAGGTTAACGCCAGATGAAATGAATACCAGCACCATTTTAGAAGTGAATAAGTTGCCAGAAGCATGGAAGAAAAAATTTAAAGAAATGCCGGGCAGAAAATATGGAGCTGACTTAAACGACTTGGAAGGTCATGCGATTAAAGAACCCAAGCCAGAATACATGATAAAAGTATACGAAGATTTTAGAACTGAAGTCATTGAAAAATAGCAAGAGCACCATACATCTCATCTTTTTTGTATTAATTGGCGTGTTACCATTTGCTGCAGCTTTCATTTATGCACTATTGTATAGTTTGGGTGTGATTGGTGTAGTCAATGAAGGCTTCACGCTATCTTTTTGGCAGACGGTTTTTAGCTCAGGGGAATTCTTGAAATCATTCTGCTACAGCATTGCAATTTCGGCAGTTTCAGTTGTCCTGTCTGTAGGTTTGGCATTATGGCTTTCACTACAATTTCGCAAAGAATTAAATCGCCCGTTTTTATCTTTCATGTTGTATTTGCCCTTGGCAGTTCCAGGGGTAGTTTCAGCCTTTTTCACTTTTCAACTTTTTTCGAAATCGGGCTTCTTTTCCCGAATTGCCTGTCAAATTAATTGGATTACCGAAGCACGGCAATTTCCAGATTTGGTCAACGATCAGTTGGCAATTGGTATCATTTTGACATTCATTACAGTAGTACTTCCCTTTTTTGTGCTTCTATTTTTAAATGTATACCGAAACGAAAAAGTAGATCAACTAGAGCAATTGTCTGCTTCTTTAGGGGCGAATAACAAACAAACCAAATGGAAAGTAAGCCTGCCCATTTTACTGAAGAAAACGTGGACACTCATTGCACTTTATTTTATATTCCTATTGGGAGCGTATGAAATCCCTCTGATTTTAGGACAAGAGTCACCGCAAATGCTTTCTGTTTTGGTTATCCGAGAAATCAATCAATTCGATTTGACTAAAATTTCTGAAGGTTATGTGGCGGCGGTAACTTATACTTTGTTGGTCTCTATAGCTGCCATCGCTTTATTTTCAAATCAAAAAAGAACGGCAAATGATTTCTAAGCTAAAGCCGTTCATATTGTCCACCTTGGTGTTGTTGGTGCTTTTTCCATTTGTTTATTTGGGCTTATTGTCACTATCTGCCGAGTGGCAGTTTCCTGCAGTTTTACCAGACTATTTTGGATTTAAGAATTGGCAAACGGTCTTGAATTCTGAAAGTAGTTTATTTCAAAGTTTTTTGTTGTCTGTTGGAATTTCAGTATCTGTGGCATTTGTTTCAACTTTTAGTGGATTTGTCATCAGCAGAACGGTTTCTTACCATCCAAAGAAAAACACACTCATTCTTTTTACATACTTTCCATACGTTATTGCACCGGTAGTTTTTGCAGTTTGCTTGAGTTACTTCTTTTTAAAAATGCAAATATTCGGAACAGCAACGGGAGTGATTTTAGCTCAATACCTAATTTCTTTCCCGTATGCACTCATTTTCTTTACAAGCTTTTGGGGTAAGAGAACAAAAGGGTTTGAAGAGTTGGTGTCAACTTTAGGCGGTAACCGTTGGCAGACTTACAAAAAGGTGTTGCTACCAATCGCGAAGGGCATGTTGCTCATCTGTTTCTTTCAGACTTTTTTAATCTCTTGGTTCGAATATGGTTTAACCTCAATTATTGGAGTTGGGAAGGTGCAGACGTTAACCATCAAGGTTTTTCTTTTTATCAAAGAAGCTAATTTTTATTACGGGGCTTTAAGCTGTTGCTTATTGATTTTACCTCCTGTGGTTTTGCTATATATTAATAAGAAATATGTTTTTAAAGAATTGGTTTAAATGTTTTTAGAAGTAGAACATATCAATAAGAGCTTTGGAGGCGAACAGATTGTCAAAAATCTGAGTCTTGCACTTAAAAAGGAGGACACTCTCAGTATTTTGGGACAGTCGGGCTGTGGAAAAACAACTATGCTAAAAATCATTGGTGGCTTGGTAAAACCCGACAATGGAACCATCATTTTAGATGAATCAGTTGTTGAAAATGTCTCTGCTGATAAGCGGGGAATCGTGTATTTGTATCAAGAAGATTTGCTCTTTCCACATTTGAATGTTTTTGAGAATATAGCCTTCGGACTGCGAATTAAAAGGGTCAACAATCAGGAAATTCAAGATAAAGTTCAAAACATGATTCAAAGTCTTGAATTAGAAGGCCAAGCGGAGAAAATGCCCCATCAATTATCTGGAGGTCAAAGGCAAAGAGTATCTTTTGGAAGAGCCATTATTACCAATCCTAAATTGTTGTTGCTCGATGAGCCCTTCGGTAGCCTTGATGCAGGAACGAGAAGCAGAATGCAGCAACTGTTTAAAAAGATTGCAGCTGAGTTCAAAATCACTTCACTATTTGTGACTCATGATTTAAAAGAAGCCATTTTAATGGGAGATAAGATCGCTTTTATGCGAAAGGGAAATCTAAAAGTGTATGAAAGCAAAGAAGAATTTATAAGGGATCCTGAAACTGGAGTAGGAGAAGAGATTGGATTTTGGAAAGCATTGCAGAAGTAAATGGATGGAAGCGAAGAAAATTCAAAATTGAAAATAGATTTAGACAACTATAGAATAAATACAGAGGTGTTGGAATTCTACATTCTTCATTAACAATAAGTATGAAAAAAGTTTGGATAGACACCGATTTAGCGGTCGGAATGAAAAGAATTGGAAGAGAAGGATACTCTGATGTTGACGATGGTTACGCCATTTTACAATTGATGAAATCTGATGCGGTTGAGATTAAAGGAATCTCTGCGGTTTTTGGAAATACATCCATTGAAAATGCTTTTGAATTGTCAAAGTACATGAGTCAAGAATTTGCTAATGGAACAATTCCAGTATACAAAGGTGCAGGAGAAAAGCTTGACTTAGCTAAAGTGGAAACTAACGATGCTGTTGAGGCTTTAGCAGAAGAGCTGAAAAATAATGAGTTGACTATCATGGCAATTGGTCCAGCTACCAATGTTGGTATTTTGCTATTGAAATACCCTGAATTAAAATCTCAGATTCAGGAAGTGGTTTTAGTAGCTGGTCGAAGAAAGTCAACGGATTATTTTGCCATTGGTGACCAAGGCAGAAGAGCTCCTGATTTGAATTTTGACCTGTGCAACGATTCATTCCGAATTATGTTTGAAATGGGAGTTGCGGTCACGCTTTGTCCGTTTGAAATTTCGAATAAAGTTTGGCTTACCGATAAGGATTTGGATGAATTGGCAAAGTCGGATACGGGCTGCCAATGGTTAGCAGAAAAGTCAAGAAATTGGATCACTCAATGGAAGGAGCAAGGTGAAAGCGGATTTAATCCCTTTGATGTGTTGGCGAGTCATTACATCATTGCCCCAGAAGATATTATAGCTGAAAATTTAAATGCTCACTTAGAAATTCATCCGAATGATATGGTGGGCGAAAATCAAAAAACAGAATTTAAGCAGTATTTGCTGTGCGATCAGTCATCAGGTTTTCCAGTAAAATATTGCTACGATGTGGTAGAAGATTATCATGAGAAGTTGATGAAATCACTAAAATAGAAAGGTTAATTGATCATATAAGAATTCCACATTCAACATTAAACTAAGTATGAAATTAGATAAGAACATAGAAAACTTACAAGGCTACATGGCAAATCAGTTATGGCTAGTTGAAGGTGAAAAAATACATGAGGTTGAGGTGCCTGGTGAAGGAAATATGAATTTTACCTTGCGCTTAAAAACCAATCAACGTTCGGTAATCATAAAGCAAAGTCGAGCGTATGTTGAAAAATACCCACAAGTTGCTGCTCCTAAAAAGCGAGCGCTTATGGAGGCGGCTTTCTATCAAGAAATTTGTAAAAGTGAGAAGTTGAAAGCGCAAATGCCAAGTTTAATTGCCGTAGATGAAGATAACTCCATTCTTCTAATGGAAGATTTGGGTGCGGGATCAGATTATACTTCTATCTATAAAGATGGTGTAGAAATGAATGAAACCGACCTGCTAAAATTGATGGACTTTACGGCTGAATTACACAATAGCTTCAAAGCTGATCAAACAGAAAAGCCGATTCGAAACCGTGAAATGCGGAAGCTGAATCACGAGCAC
>CAJXFJ010000134.1 GCA_913052515.1 uncultured Flavobacteriales bacterium
TTTCACTACTCTAACGATCATAAAACTCTATTCTAATACTATCTAATTCTTGCAATCCCAAAAGCCGACTAGCATTTCCTTTATTCATGGCTATTTCTAGCAAATTGGAGGAGCTAAAAAGAGCCAATTTTTCTCCTTCAGGAACATCATTATAGGCTTTGCTTATTTGATTTATATTATAATCTCCATGTCTAAAAACAATACTAAAATCTCTTCCTCTGCCGAATGCTTTAAAATATGGCTCATCAATATTGGTAAGTATATTCCCATAATGGTCAATATAAATGACCATGCCTTTTATTATATTTTCAATTGAAACCGCTTGAAATAGCGTTCTTTCATTAATATGTTCTTTGGCTTGACCAATCATTTCTAAGGTACCACCTTTAGCAATATGCGATGCCGCTTTGGCGTATATATCTTTAGTAGGAAATGAAATCGAATCAGGATTTTGTTGGATGTTTAACGCAATAATTTTATCTGCTTTATCTTCAAGAATTAAAGAGAAAATGCCATTGTCAGCTCCTATAAAATAGTGCCCTTTGTAAGCAACAGCCAAATGAGCTGAGTCCGTTCCTGAATCAGGGTTAACTCCTAAAATATGTATGGTCCCTTCTGGAAATTCTTGAAAACTGTTTTTTAAGGTAAAAGCAGCTTCTAAAATATTGAAAGGTTTAATTTCATGACTGATGTCAATAATTTGAATATCGGGACATAGTTTCAATAAGTTGCCTTTCACCACGCCTACATAATGATCTTTTAATCCTAAGTCTGTAGTAAGCGTTACAATGGCCATGATAACTCTAAAGGAATTTCTTTAATTGATAGGTTTGAAGCAACCAAAATTAGTAATAATTTCGTAGGAGAAAATATCGTTTGAAATAAGAAATAGCAAGGAATTTGACAGAAAAATCGATTGAAATAACTTCCGTAAATCCAGTTGAACTATTTGGTATTAATGAGATTAAATTAAATCAAATAAAAAAGAGTTTTCCTACTTTAAAAATTGTAGCTCGCGGAGATCAGCTAAAAGCAATAGGAAGTGAAAAGGAAATTGTAAAATTTGAAGAGAAGCTTCAGTTATTGATTGAACATCTTTTAAAATACAAACAATTAAATGAAAATCACATTGAGCAAATTTTGGGTGAAGATGCTCAAGTAGTTTCTTCACAACTGAAAGAAGAAGATCAAGTATTAGTTCATGGTAATCATGGATTATTGGTTAAGGCAAGAACAGTTAACCAGAGAAAATTGGTTAAAAGTATTCAGAAAAACGATATGGTTTTTGCCTTGGGGCCTGCAGGAACAGGTAAGACTTATACCGCAGTTGCTATGGCTGCTAGAGCCCTTAAGAATAAGGAAGTTAGAAGAATAATACTAACGAGGCCAGCTGTTGAAGCTGGAGAAAACCTCGGGTTTTTACCTGGTGATTTAAAGGAAAAGTTAGACCCTTTTTTACAGCCTTTGTATGATGCTTTATACGATATGTTTCCGGCTGAACGCTTAAATGACTATTTAGAAAATGGTGTTGTTCAGATTGCTCCATTAGCCTATATGCGAGGAAGAACACTTGATAATGCCTTTGTTATTCTTGATGAGGCGCAAAATGCGACCAGAAGTCAATTTAAGATGTTTTTGACCAGAATGGGTAAGCATGCGAAGTTTTGTATAACTGGTGATGCTTCTCAAGTAGATTTACCTAAAAATCAACCATCGGGTTTGTTGCAAGCAACGGAAATTCTATCAAAAACAAAAGGAATAGATTTTATTCATTTTGACGGGAAAGATGTGATTAGGCATTCCTTGGTTAAAAAAATAATTACAGCCTATGAAATGGTTGAAAAGAACAATGAATTAAATCAAAAGAAGAAGCATGCAGGTAATTGATGAAACGAATTTTGTATTTCCAGGACAAATAGATGTCTATCATGGAAAAGTAAGGGATGTATACTCTTTAACTGATCAACGATTGGTTATGGTAGCTACCGATCGAATTTCTGCCTTTGATCATATTCTGCCAAAAGCTATACCCTTCAAAGGGCAAGTGCTAAATCAATTGGCTTCTTTCTTTTTAGCGTCTACAAAAGATATTGTGCCAAATTGGGTAGAGTCAGTGCCTGATGCAAATGTTACTATAGGTAAATTATGTAATCCTTACAAAGTAGAAATGGTTATACGTGGCTATTTATGCGGGCATGCATGGCGAGAATATAAACAAGGGAAAAGAACGTTATGCGGTGTTGCTTTGCCCGAAGGAATGAAGGAGAATGATCCATTTCCTGAGCCAATTATAACACCAGCGACAAAGGCAGAGGAGGGGCATGATGAAGATATTAGTAGAGAAGAAATAATAACACAAGGTATTGTTCCTGAGTCGGAATATCTTCAGTTGGAAAATTACACGAGAAAGCTTTTTGAACGTGGAACTGAAATGGCTTTGAAACAGGGATTAATTTTAGTTGATACGAAATATGAATTTGGAAATTTGAACGAAGAAATCATATTGATTGATGAAATCCATACTCCAGACTCATCAAGGTACTTTTATGCAGATGGTTTTGAAGAACGGCAAGCAAAAGGAGAAAAGCAAAAACAACTCAGTAAAGAGTTTGTAAGGGAATGGCTTATTGAAAATGGCTTTCAAGGATTAGAAGGTCAAGCCATGCCTGAAATGCCGGACACTTTTGTACAAGAAGTTTCTGAACGTTATATTGAATTGTATGAAAAAGTAAGTGGTAAAGCATTTAAAGCAGACAAGTCAGAATCTGTTTTAAATAGAATTGAACAAAATGTGTTACAAGCACTTTAATAAAGCAATTATATTTGCCGCCTTAAATTTGAATAAATGTCAGAAGAAAATCTAAATACAGTTATAGTAGTTATTGATGGTGAAGAGCACACCATTCAGTTGAATGAGCAAGAAACCATTATGGAAGGGGCGGAGCGTATCGGAATTGACCCACCTTATTCATGTCAATCAGGAGTTTGTACCACTTGTAAAGCAAAAGTGATAAGTGGTGAAGTAGAAATGGAAAATAATTTCGGTCTTGGAGAAGATGAAATTAAAGAGGGATATGCCTTAACATGCATCGGTCGACCTAAGGTTGCAGGAACCAAGGTCGACTGGGATGATGTTTGATTTGTTAGACACTATTTCTTAGCAGATTTCTTCTTTTTCTTTTTTTCGTCAACGAAAGTATCATCTACTACTTCGCCAAGTACTTTCACTTCTTTCGTTCTTTCAAAGTTTTTCTTTGCAAGCATCATTTCATCATACGTATCTCTTCTGATTTTGATACCTGATTTAGCACCTTGATTCTTTACTTCTAAGTAAAATCCGTCTTTTAATTTTTTAGGTTTTGTTGATGGTCTTCCCATAATTCTAATTTAAGTGCATATCACGCATGCACGAGTTCATCTAGCAATATTTCAGCATTAACAGTTCCGTCGTAATTAACGGATAAAGGCACAACTTGTTTAATTTGATTAATCCATTCAGGGTTGAGTTTTGACTTTACTTTCAAATAGTTCTCAGTAAAACCATACATCTCGCCTTGCTGCTCTTGTGCCTCAAAGAGCACGGAAAATTCTTTATTTAACTGTGTTTCGTAAAAATATCTTTTTTTCTTTTCAGAAAGATTCTGAAGTATTTTACTTCTTTCTCTTCTTACTTCCATGGGGATCACATTGCTTCTTCGAATGGCAACCGTGTTATTTCTTTCAGAATAAGTGAAAACATGCAAATAAGAAACATCTAATTCCTTTAAAAAATGAAGTGTCTCTTCAAAGTGTAAATTGGTTTCACCAGGATAGCCAACAATTACATCAACACCAATACATGCTTGTGGCATGCTTGATTTTATTTGATTTACCCGATCGACATACAATTCTCTTGTATATCTTCTTCTCATTTCTTTTAAAATGAAGTTAGAACCCGATTGTAGTGGAATGTGAAAATGTGGAGCAAATCGTTTTGACTGAGCTACAAATTCTATGATTTCATTAGAAAGTAAATTAGGTTCAATAGAAGAGATCCGAAAGCGATCGATATTCTCAATTTCGTCAAGTTCTTTTATTAAATCGATAAACGACTCATTGTTTCCTTTACCAAAATCACCAATATTTACCCCTGTAAGTACGACTTCTTTGACTTTTGTTTCAGCAATTTCATGGGCCACTTTTACCGTTTGTGCTACTGTATTGCTTCTACTTCTTCCTCTTGCTAATGGAATCGTACAGAATGAACAGAAATAATCACAACCATCTTGCACCTTTAAAAAAGATCTAGTACGATCTCCAAAAGAATAGGAGGGGACAAACTCTTTAACATGTTTAATTTCTGTAGCTAAAATGTTTGTCTCTAATTGATTGTTTTCCCAATCTTTAACATGCTTTAATAGGTTGAATTTTTCACTTGCACCTAAAACCAAATTAACTCCTTCTATGGACGCTATTTCTTCTGGTTTCAATTGAGCATAACATCCAATGACTGCAATAAATGCATTCTCTGAAAGATTTCTAGCTTGTTTTACGATTTGACGACATTTTTTATCGGCTTGTTCGGTAACTGAGCACGTATTTATCACCACAATATCAGCCCCTTCTTTAAAGTCAAGACGTGCGTAACCTTCTTCTTCAAAAAGTCTTGCAATGCCTGAAGTTTCAGAAAAGTTGAGCTTGCAGCCAAGGGTGTAAAAAGCAATGGTTCTGCTATGCTTCATAAGATTCGCGAAACTAAGCATTTTAAATCATTAAAGCAAGTGGCTTTGATTCAATGTGGTTGAATAGTAATTACTTAGAATGTTTATAGCCGTTAGGTAATAGAATATCTTGTATTACTTTTTCTCTTATTTCGCTCACCCAAAGTTTATACATCTTTGCTGATGGATGAAGATTATCCTCAGCAATTAGGCTAAGATCGGTTCTGGCTTTTTGAGAAATAGGAGTAATATCATAGAATGGAATTCCATGTTCTTTGGCTATTTCTCTAGCCAATTCATTGTATTGTTTGATTTCGATTGAAATCTTTCTTGGATTTTTATTCTTTGCAAATGGAGTTACACCATAGTCCGGAATACTCATCATAAAAAGGCCCTTTTTACCATGAATACATAAGCTTTCAGCCAATTCAATAATTTGGGTTAGCTCTTGCTTATAAATTTTTATTGGCTTTGACTGATACTGATTATTTACACCAATTAAGATAGAAACTAATTGAAATTCTTTTGGCAATTCCTTTTCCTTTGTTGCAGCTATCAATTGATCAGTTCTCCACCCAGTTTTGGCTATAATGGTTGGTTGTTCTAAAGCATAATTCGCTGATTGAAGTACATGACTTAATTGATAAGGAAAGGAGTATTCTCGGGCAACTGACTCGCCAATGGTATATGAATCACCTAAAGCTAGGTACTTAATTTTAGTGGGTTTTTCCTTTTCTATTTCTGAAGACTTTGAACTATGAGAGCCTGTTCCACAAGCTGTATGAATAAGTAATGCGATAATGAGAATTCTTTGAATCATGCCTAATCTTTAAAAGTCGTCTGAATCATTGGACTCTCCTCCTTGTCGGGAAGGACCTCTACTTTTCTTTTTATTGATTCGATAAGTAAAACTCAATAAAAATTGTCGAGCTCTCCATTGAAATTCAGATTCGGTATAAAGGTATTCAGTATCTGTGATACTTCTTCTTTTTCTGGTATTTAGCAAATCTCTAAC
>CAJXFJ010000135.1 GCA_913052515.1 uncultured Flavobacteriales bacterium
TGTCTTCTATGGTACAACCGTGAACTATAGCATTATGACCAATTGAAACGTTGTTACCAATTAAGGTAGCTGCACGCTTATATGTAGCATGAATAACAGCTCCATCTTGTACATTTACACGGTTACCTATGGTGATACTATGAACATCACCTCGAACTACCGCATTGTACCAAACACTACATTCATTACCCATACTTACTTCACCAAGTATAGTTGCGTTTTCTGCAAAAAAACACCCACTGCCATAGCTTGGAAAATTTCCTTTAACTTCTCTAAATAATGCCATTGTCTACTCTATTTGAAAACAAAACTAATCATGAATTCTTAGCTAACTTTGTAAAAAAATAATATGGCAATAGCACCACACTCAATATATGCTGAAAGCACTCCGAATCCTGCTACAATGAAATTTGTTTCTAATCGATACCTTGTGGTTGATGGACAAGTTTATGAGTATGCTTTAGAAGACGATGCAAGCAATTCACCCTTAGCAGAACGACTTTTAAATTTTCCATTTATTTCGAAAGTTTTCATTGCGAGCAATTTTGTAGCACTGACAAAAACTGATATTATTGAATGGGAAGACGTCATTCACCAACTTCGGGATTTCTTGGCTGATTACTTAAACAAGGACGGCGTTGTGGTAAAGGTATCTGCATTGGATCTAGAAGAAGATAATTCTAATCAGAATTCGAGCATCCAAAGTCCTAAAAGAGATTCGTTAACAGGTATTGATGCGAAGATTGCCGATATTTTAGAAGAGTATGTTAAACCTGCAGTAGAAAGTGATGGTGGAGCGATACACTTTCATTCGTATAATGAAGGAAAAGTAAGTGTTTTACTAAAAGGAGCATGTAGCGGCTGTCCTTCTTCTACTATGACTTTAAAATCAGGTATTGAAAACATGCTGAAGGAAATGCTTCCTGGGGAAGTAAAAGAGGTTGAAGCAATAAATGGTTAATTTTCAATTCTTTGAAATAATCAGTTATGAAACATTTTAGCATTGTTATCCTTACGATTTGCCTTTTTGTGAACATCAGTAAGGCTCAAATAACTATTGGCATGAATGACATGCCTATAGCTGGTGATACATTTCGCTATAGCGTTGCTCCCTTAGATACCACCATTTTGTTTGGATATCAAAATAGTGGAGCAAATCAGTTTTGGAGATTTGATAGTCTAGTAAGCTTGAGACAAGGAGTAAATTCTTATTATGCATCGAACAATACTCCTTATTCTAGTCAAGTAACTAACCGAATAGGTCAAAAAATTGCTGATACTTTAGCATTAGGCGGAATTGAACTTTACGATGTTTATGATTTTTTTAATAGCACTAGCAATGGTTTCATTAAAGATTACCGAGCTGCAAGTATTCCAACTGGATTAAGTTGGCCCTTTCCTCCTACTCTTGCGCTCACTCCATCATTTACAGATCCAGATGAAATTTTCCAATTTCCTCTAAATTTTCTTGATCGAGATAGCTCAACATTTGATTTTGCTTACTCTAATTCTTTACTTGGTGCATATTATGGCTCTAATGGTTATCGAATCAATGAAGTAGATGCTTGGGGAACTTTAATTACTCCTTATGATACATTTACCACGATCAGAGTGATTACAGATGTAGTTTCGTATGATACGGTAAGCTTTGGGGGAAATAGTTTTGGCATAAATTCACATACCAGAAATTATACTTGGCTTTCCAATCAAAAAAGAAACCCAGTAATGACAGTAAGTGGAAATGTAGTTATGGGTCAGTTTATTCCAACAAATGTTCAATACATAGATAGTGTCAGAAATGTTCCACCCATTTTTGCGCCAATCGCCTTATTTAATGCCGACACAACAGACATTATCCAAAATGACACTATTTTCTTTAATAATTTGAGCTTAAGTATTACTCCTCCAAGTTATAGATGGAGTATAAGTGGGACAAATTACACTTATGTAAATGGAACTTCACCCACTTCTCAAAATCCAATTGTAGTCTTTAGTGATACTGGACTGTATTCTGTTGAATTAATCGTGCAAAATAATCAAGGTATTGATACTTTGAATCGAATCGATTATATACGCGTATTTGGAAACACTACGGGATTAGTCAGTTCAATCAAAGATCAAGCTATAGTCACTATTTACCCTAATCCAATAATATCAGGAAGCCCTTTGTTTGTAAAGTTAAGTGATGGAGTCGAACTGAATCGATTTGTGATTTACAGCCTTGAAGGAAAAGAAGTTATGAATAAGCAGATTAATCTTCAATCAGAAAATTTATTGATACCTACTCAAAGTTTAGGGCAAGGAAGTTATATGATCATTTTATATAATGATGAAAAGCAAATTGTAAATCAAAAATTCATCGTTCAATAACGATGAAAACAAAAATCTTCTTTTTTGTTTTTTTTACGATTTCGATAGTTGGCTATACTCAACCAATGAAGGATCCCTTTCATGGTAATGAAACCCCAACTTACCATGACCTTATTCAAGAATATCAGCAAATTGACAGTCAAAGCGAGTATGCAAAACTGATTGAGTTTGGCATTTCTGATGTGGGAAAACCCTTGCATTTATTAATAATTGACAAGGATGGAAACTTTGAAGCCAATTCAGAAACCACACAGTCAAAAACAATTGTACTAATTAATAATGGTATTCATCCCGGCGAATCTTGTGGGATAGATGCATCCATTTTATTAGCAAACGAAATTCTTGATGAGCAAAGCAAACTTCACAAGCTTTTAGAAGATGTAATTGTTTTGATAATACCTGCCTATAACATCGGAGGCATGCTTAATCGCAACAGTTATTCTCGAGCTAATCAAAATGGGCCAGCTGAATACGGGTTTAGAGGAAACGCTAAAAACCTTGATTTAAATAGAGATTTTATAAAATGCAACTCAAAAAATGCTGCTTCTTTTAGCAAAATGTACAACCATTGGAATCCTGATGTTTATGCTGAAACTCACACAACAAATGGTTCGGATCACCAATATACCTTAACGCTAATTAGTAGCCAAAAAGACAAATTAGCTAAACCAATAGCTACTTTCCAAGAAGAAACATTAGTACCTCAACTTTATGAGTTAATGGCAAAAGAAGGCAAAGAAATGATTCCTTATGTCTATTCTTTAAATGGCAACCCTAAAGAAGGCATTAAAGCATTTCTTGAAACTCCGCGTTACTCAACTGGATATACAGCATTGCATCACAGCTTCGGCTTTATTACAGAAGCACATGTTTTTAAACCATACGAAGACCGAGTAAACCATACTTTGGCTTTTTTAAAAATTTTACTTCAAGAAAGCGCAACTTATAAAAGTGAAATTAAAGAGGCTAGAAAAGCTTCCATAATAGAAAGCCAGGCAAGCAATACACAAGTCGTAAACTGGGAGTTAGACAGTAACACTTTCAAACTAATTTCTTTTAAAGGATATGAAAAGGTGGAAGAAACTAGCGAAGTAACCGGAAATAGAATGCACTTTTATGATAGTGACAAACCTTATGAAACGCAAATTAAATTCTTCGACACTTATAAGCCTTCTACTATAGTAAATAAAGCAGCGTATTACATAGTACCGCAAGCTTATACAGCAGTTATAGAGCGACTCAAATGGAATGGGGTTAAAATGCAACAGCTAAAACAAGATAGCTTAATCTATATGAGTTACTATCGTATAAAAAATTATCAAACACTCAAACAAGCTTATGAAGGACATTACTTGCATTATAATACAGAAGTGATTTTAGAAAAAGATAGTATTCCTTGTTTTCAAGGCGACTATCTTATTCCTGTGAATCAAGCGAAATCTAACTACATTACCCATGTATTGGAACCACAAAGCGTGGACGGATTTTTTAATTGGAACTTTTTTGATGGCATTTTACAGCAAAAAGAGTGGTTTTCTGACTATGCATTTGAACCGAAAGCAAAAGCATTTCTTGAACAAAATCCTGATGTTAAAGCAAAATTTGAAGAAGCTAAGGCGAAAGACAGTCTTTTAAGAAAAAATAACTTTGAACAATTGTATTTTATCTATAAACTAAGCCCTTATTATGAGTTAGGGGTAAATCGATTTCCGGTTTACCGAATTGAAAATAAACCAAACCAATGACAGAGGAACAAAGGAAAGAGTTAAACAAAGAACGAATTTACCCCATTGAAAGAATTCTTGCTCCGGTTGATAATTTACTTCGCAACAAACCGGTTTCAGGAATTCTTCTTTTTTTAGCCGTATTAGGTGCTTTAATTTGGGTAAACTCTCCTTGGGGAGATAGCTATTTTCATTTGTGGCATACCAATTTTAGAATCGGATTTGGGCCATTTGAGATAAGCAAAGACTTACACCATTGGATTAACGATGGTTTAATGGCTATTTTCTTTTTTGTAGTTGGTCTTGAAATCAAAAGAGAAATCATGGCTGGTGACCTCTCCTCCTGGAGAAAAGCCTCATTACCTGCAGCCGCTGCTGTAGGTGGAATGATTTTTCCTGCCTTAATTTATACCCTTTTTAATTTCGGCATAGATACAGAATCAGGCTGGGGAGTTCCTATGGCCACCGACATTGCATTTACATTAGGGGTGCTTTCACTTCTAAAGGACCGAGTGCCGATTAGCTTGAAAATATTTTTAACTGCTTTAGCCATTGTTGATGATTTAGGAGCAGTTTTAGTCATTGCATTTTTTTATACAGAAAACCTTTTGCTGCTCTATTTAGAATATGGCTTAGCTTTCTTTTTGGTTCTTGCACTTGGAAATTGGCTAGGAATTAGAAACACTTTATTCTATGCCATTATTGGCATTTGTGGCTTGTGGGTTGCTTTTCTCTTATCAGGAGTTCATGCAACAATAGCAGGTGTATTACTGGCACTTACTATTCCTGCTAAGACAAAAATCAACAAGTATAGTTTCATTTTTCATGTAAGGAAACTCTTGCGAAAATTGAAAAATTCCAAATCCATGGAAGGGTCATATTTAAGTGATGAACAACAAGAAATTATTGAAGATTTGAAAGAAACTCGTTCCAAAATTGAAACCCCTTTACAAAAACTAGAATATGCACTAAACCCATTTGTTTCTTTTGTAGTACTCCCTCTTTTTGCCTTAAGCAATGCAGGTATCGAATTAAACGTAAACTTCTGGGAGGCCATTACAACCCAAGTTTCACTTGGAATTATATTCGGCTTAATCCTTGGTAAATTTTTAGGCATCATGAGTTTTTCAGCATTATTTATAAAGCTTGGCATAGCTGATTTACCCAGAAATACAAATTGGGGAATAATGGCTGGGGCAGCAATTATGGCCGGAATAGGATTTACCATGTCCATTTTTATTTCAAACTTGGCATTTGACAATGAATTGATTGAAAAACAGTCGAAAATGGCCATATTATTGGCATCTGTTCTAGCAGGAATTATAGGCATATCTGTCATACGGTTTTTCTCCCAAAAATTAGGAGCAGATGAGATTGAACAGAAAGATGATGATACAGCATAATGCGTAACTTTGCCGCTTCTTTTTTGACTGATATTGAACTTCCAAAAATAGCCCATGAGCGATCAAATTAAACACGAGTGTGGTATAGCTTTTATCCGTTTACGTAAACCTCTAGAATATTACATCGAAAAGTATGGAACAGCTGCCTATGGTCTAAATAAGCTTTATTTGTTAATGGAAAAGCAACACAACAGAG
>CAJXFJ010000136.1 GCA_913052515.1 uncultured Flavobacteriales bacterium
AAATTGGGCTCAGTATTCCCCAATTCGTAACCACTTAATGAACTTCGTTTTATTTCAAGTTCTCGCGCTAAATCTTCTTGTGAAATCTTTTTTCGTTTACGGAGTAGTTGAATGTTTTGACCAAAATTGACTGACGACATAATTGACATTTTGAGACAAATATAACGTCAAAAAATTACTTTGTCAATTTTCTTGCATACTGTCTTTTTGAATCAGTACTTCTCCAAAAGAGACTTTTTGAGCTGCGAGTGCTAAAACTGTTGTTGGTAGGTTTTTGATTCGCTTTTGAACTTTTTCAAAATAGTGTTCAAAATTTTCATCGGGTTTAGCTAAGCCCATAAATACAAGGTCAGCATCTGCTGATGAGTTTTGAAGAATTTGATCAAATGATTGATTATTTGATGGTAAAATATTGACCTGGGCTTCAATTCTTATTTCATCAAGCAAGTGCGAAATATTGTAAGCTGCTTTTTCTACTGCCGATTCATCATCGACCACCATTTTAATTCTTAAGGAAGCCTGTCGCCAATCTAAACTGCTATTTACCAAGTATGCTAAAATCATCATAAGGCCTCCATTTCCTTGTAAACCTCCCCACCAAATGTCAATAATAGCTTTGTTTCCAAATGTTTTAAGTTTAGAGCCCTTGTGAACGATTAGAACGTTTTTCTGTAGCTGATAAAAAGATTGAATCATTTTGCAATAGGCAGCTTTGTCATGAGTAGATTCACTCTCTCCAATAATTACGGTATTGGGCTGTAAAGCACCAAGCCCATAAGATTGAGCAATCTGGAAGAGCCCTTCGTAAGCATTGTTTGAATAGATAACTTTAACCAAAGCTCGAACACCCCTTTTTCTTAAATAAGAGTTGATGTGGTCTTTAATGCTTATGAGTTTTTTGTGACTTATGTTTTCTTGGGTTAAAACACTAGCAATACTTAAAATGCCTTTGTTTTGGGTAAAATTATTTGCGAACTCGATTAAATGCCATCTTTTAGTTGGTGAGCCTGCTAATACCAAAGGGTTTGGTCTCCAGTTTTTTGGATCATGATCTTCACTTAACTTCATTAAGCTCGACTTAATTATAGCCATTCTTAAACCTCTTCCAATATCGCCCCAGGTAGATTGTAGTTGTCTTCCTTTTAGCCAGATAAAAATTAAAGCCACAAATAGGAGAGCTATAAATGTTGCTCCACTGTTAATTAAAAACATGACAGCTAAGCAACCTAAGGCACCAAGAAATGAAAATACCCAGTGGACTTTAAACTTAGGTCTAAATGATGGACTACCTAAAAAACGTTCTGTTCCGGCAGCAATATTTAAAACACCATAAGTAGTTAAAAAAAACATGGTAAGCACAGGTGCAATCAAATTCAAATCGCCATACCAAACAGCAATTAAAACTATGGCAAGTGTAAATAAGGTTCCAAGCCGTGGACTATCCTCTTTACCTGAACTTTTGCCAGTCCACTGCAAAAATTTAGGCAAAACACCATCTTTTGCAAGAGCTTGTAAAACACGAGGGGCACCTAAAATGCTTCCTACTGCTGAAGATAAAGTAGCACCCCAAACACCAATTAATATTGCATCTCCCCACCAAGCAATTTTTCGCATAATTAGTGGGTCTTCAATCAACGTTTCTGCACTTGCTCTACTTGCCAAAATAATAGGTAGAGACATGTAAATTAGGTAGCCAACACCGATGGCTAAAAATGTTCCTTTTGGGATAGATTTTTTGGCATTTTTTAAATCTCCTGACATGTTAACGCCTGCCATGATGCCAGTAACAGCCGGAAAAAACACAGCAAAAACAGTCCAAAATCCTTCCTTAGAAGTTTCAGAAGAAGACCAAAATTCAATGTCGGTTTCTTCAATCGGTTTTCCAAAAAGCAATGATAAAATGGAAAGAATGATTCCAACCATGATAATATACTGGGCTCTAATAGCTGTTTTGGCTGAAGTTAATGCTAAAGCAGTCACTCCAATGGTAGTAATGATTCCAACAATTCGTTCACTAATTTCAGGAAAAACGGCCGTAATACTTTCTGCGAAACCTACAGCGTATAAGGCTACAGATAGTGCTTGAGCAAAATAGAGTGATATGCCAATAGCCCCTCCAGATTCAATGCCTAGTGATCGACTAATCATATAATATGCGCCGCCAATTTTTACTTTTTGGTCAGTTGCAATTGAAGCAATAGATAAGCCTGTTAAGAAAGTAATGCTAGTAGAAATAGTAACGATTAATAAACTGCCAATTAAGCCAACATTTCCTACTACCCATCCAAATCGGAGGTACATGATTACCCCAAGAATTGTCAGAATGGAAGGAGTGAAAACACCTCCAAATGTTCCTAATCCCTTAGATTGATGAATGGGCTTGTATGAGTATGAGTTTTTCACAAATTAAGGGGCCTAAAGTAAGGAATGAAATCTTAAAACACATTAGAGAATGAATGCAAGAGCAAGTTTTATGTCTTGATAACTTATTTTTCCGTGCAAGCTTTCATAAAGTAATTTGAGGCTCAATTGGTCTTTCTTAGGTAAATTTTGATAGGCAATTTCAACCTGGTCAACAATTCTCTTTTTGGGTTTGTAGTGACTTAAGTTTGCTTCTGGGTGATCCTTTTTGATTTTGATGAAATGACCAGCAATTGTCCCTTCCGTTAAACCTCGTTCTTTAGCAATTGCTTTTATGGCCATTTTTTGATTTAAATAATGCAAGGTGATTTCATAAGTTGAAGGGTCTTCTTTTTTTACTTTTTGAACTTTAAGTTTTGCATCTTTTCTTTTTGCTTGTCTTTTCTCAATTTCTTTTTTGTCAGTAAGTCCTCCACATTTTAAAATGAAGGCCTTGGCTTCAGCTTCTAAACTCTCTAAATTATTTTTAGCTTCTGCTTGTTGGGAAAGTTCTTTAAATCTTACATCTGCTTTAAAGGCCAATGGGTCAACTTGTAGTGCCATAGTATTAAAGCCTAACAGAAGTAAGTTTTTTAGGCTCTTTAGTCGCGATAAAGCTACATAGCCTTGACCCGTTTCAAAGGTTTTGGAAAGGTCAATTTGTGCGGCTTCTAAAGTCATGCCTTGAGACTTATGAATAGTAATTGCCCAAGCAAGTCTTAGTGGAATTTGTTTGTAAGTAGCTAGTTTCTTGCCCTGTTCGTCTTGAATGGTCCATTCCTCTTCTTCAGCACTAATTGTTCTTCCATTGGTCAGTTTTACTGACGGTTTGCCTTCGTCGGTAAAACCAATAATTTCACCAAGGCTGCCATTAACAATGCCTTTTTCGGGATTGTTTCTAACAAACATGACTTTAGCGCCTATTTTCAGCTGTAAATCAAATGGCGCTAGAACGGCACTTTTTAAACTTTCAATTAATTTGCCATTACCCTTAGTTTCTGCCGCGAAACTTCTACTTGAAGTATGAAGCTTGGCTAATTCTTCTTCATTGATGCGGTCTACATCAAAATTGTGGGTGTAGAGTTGAGTGGGTTCCAGTTTTTGATCTAAACTATGGGTTTTAGCTTCTAGTAATTTTGAAAGTGAAAATTGACTTAATTCGCCCGATCTAATTTCATTTAAAATGTTGTTCAGTGTGGTGTCTGTTTGTCTGTATTGTTCTGTTAAATAGCATATGGTAGGTTGTGCTTCATTCCAAGCGCGACTCATAAAAGTAAATTTGTCTTTACTTTTTTCTCCACTGTTTCCAATTGGTGGAAGTTGAAAGAAGTCTCCACAAAAAACGATTTGTATGCCGCCAAAAGCTTGATCATTTTCTTTAAAAAACTTAAGGACCTGATTCACCATCTCGATTTGGTTTAGATGGAGCATGGAGATTTCATCAATAATTAATACTTCTACTTTTTCTAGATGCTTGGCTAAGTACTTTTTAGTTTTTAAGCCGTTGAGTTGCCTTTGGTTTAAGCTGTTTTTTACACCTATTCCCGACCATGCGTGTATGGTCATTCCGTTCATATGCGTTGCAGCAATTCCTGTTGATGCAGTGACAGCTACTTGTACTTTACGGTCTTTTAAATAATTGATGTATTGATTCAATACATAAGTTTTGCCTGTTCCGGCAGAACCAGTAAGAAATATGTTTTTTCCACTTTTTAAAAGTGCTAGCGCTTGTTCTTGAAGCATTGTTTGTTAATCTAGGTTGATGAAAGGTAGAAATAGACTCATCGGTAAACAAAAATACCATATTGGTGAAATTGGTACAACAAGGAGGGATGAAGTGAGGGTAAACTTGTTTAAACCAAAAAACTTAAGATTATGAAAAAATTGTACTTATTATTTAGTCTGGCCTTTCTGTATTCTCAGTCGAATGCTCAAAATGAGCAATTCGTAGGCACACAATTACTTCAATCTACACCTTCTGTTCAAATTGATCTAGAAAATAACAAAAGTGCTGTTCAGAACTCAAAGGCTCCTGGAACTGTAATTTATAGTGAAGACTTTGGTTCAGGAGGTCCTCAAGGAAATAATTTGCCCTTGGGTTGGACGACAGTTGATATTGCAGGAGGAAGTAATTATTGGTTGTGGAGTAATTCTGCGCCAGGAGGGCAATATTCTGGTAATGTTCAACCTTTAAACTCAACAACAGGAACTAATGGATACTTGATGCTTCCAAGTGGTTTGTTTAATACTCCTGCTCCTCCTGGTGGATTTAGACCTATGGATGCGATTGTTACTTCTCCTGCAATTCCAATTAATGCAGGTATTAGTTCTTATTTTGTTGAGTTCGAGCAGTATTTAAATTATTGTTGTTCGCCTACTGATGAAAGTGTTTTAGAAGTCAGTCCTGATGGAATTAATTGGGATACATATGATGCTTCCTCAAATCGAGCGCCGAATACTCCAACACCGAATGGGCAATTGTTTTCAATTGATGTTTCTCAAACATTGGCATTTGAAAATACCGCCTATATTCGATTTCGCCAAACTGGTCCCTCACATTATTTCTGGATGATTGACGATTTGAAATTAATTGAAGGTGATCCAAATTATATCGAAACAACTAAGAATCGAATAGTATTTGGAGATACTTTTCAGATTAAACCAAATTATACCAAAGTCCCCAACTTTATACTACCTCCAGCTCAGGCAGAGGCAATAGTTAATAATCCTGGAGTTACAACACAAAATAATGTGTTTCTACATGCTGAGTATTATCACGACAGTACTTTAATGGGGCAATCCGGAGTGCAATTGTTTCAACATGATTCTGTTTTGGTAGGGGCTAATTATCAAGGTGGAAGTGTTGATACACCGCAAACAAGTTTACTTATGATTCCCCATGAAGGAGGCCTAAGGGTAAGAATATATGCGAAAACGGATTCATTTAATAAAGCCGGTGTTTCTGTTTATGAAGATTATGAATTTTTTATCGGGGATACTGTAATTGCTAGAGATCGAGGAGTGTTTTTTGGAGGAGCCGGACCTTCTAATTATCAAGGTGGTGGAAATGATGGTGATCGCTATGCATCACTAATCACAGTTGGAGGTGTGGGAGGCTATGTAAACTCTTTATCGGTATACGTTTCAACTGATAATTCCGTAGTAGGTTCAGCAATAGTTCCTGTGATTTGGGAGTTTGATCAATCACAAGCAACTATAACTAGTGCTATGTCGGTTAAATACCAAGGTTTGATACCTACAACAATTACTTCCTCGATGCTTGGAAGCT
>CAJXFJ010000137.1 GCA_913052515.1 uncultured Flavobacteriales bacterium
CTTTGATTATTCAGAAAGTCAAATCAAAAAAGCGATAGCATTTAGTGACTTTAAGGTGTTGAAAAATCAAGAACAACAAACAGGCTTTATTGATAAAAACATGAATTCGCCAAACTTCTTTCGGAAAGGTCAAGTAAATAGTGGTAGAAAAGAGTTAAGTCAAAAGCAGATAGACGAGGTGAAACGGAATCACTTTACGATGATGAAACAAATGGGATATTTGTAATTTGAAGCACAATAGAACACAAAAGTTAGCTTAAAACAAGGACTTTTGCAAAGCATGATTATTTCTCACCAATATAAATTTATCTTTATTGCTGTTCCCAAAACGGCCACTCATGCCATTCGATTTGCATTGCGTCCCCAATTAGCTTCTACTGATTGGGAACAAGTTGAACTTTTTCACCAAAGTAGGTTGCCATTTGATTCATTTAAATCTGTTAAACATGGTCATCAAACGGCTCAAGAAGCCAAAGAAATCTTGTCAGTAGAGGAGTGGGAGTCTTACTTTAAGTTTGCTTTCGTAAGAAATCCTTATGATCGGTTTGTTTCAGCGGCTCTGTTTAAGCATAAAAAAAGAAAGGATTTTAGGAATAAGAATACTACCACTAAATTGAAATTGTTACTAAATAGTTTTACTCATAAATGCGATTTAATTTACCGTCCACAAAGCCATTTTATTTGTAACCTAAAAGGTGAGTTAATGCTTAACAAGTTTGGTTATTATGAAGATTTACAAGAGTCATTTACTAGTATTTGCCAGAGAATTGGATTAAAACCTATGAAACTAGAGCATAAAAACATCAATGTACATGATGCCTATGCTTCTTATTATGATGACGAATTAAAAGAAATGGTGTACGATTTTTACAAAGAAGACTTTCTCAATTTTAATTACATGAAATAGCAGCAGGCAATTGATTTCATGAATCAATTGTATCCATGAATTTCTTTGTAAAACCTAGAAAGTCCTTAGCACACAATTAGAGTCGAGTAGCAGCTTTATTCAAAGTGATTGATTAAGATTGTAATTCATATGCGAGTCCTTCTTATAAATCCGCCCGTATTATCAGTTCTGGAACCATGGTATGATACTCCTGACTTTGTAAGAACAGGTTTGGCATATATTGCAGGCTATGTAAAAGAGAATAGCGAACATGAAGTTGAAATAATAGATGCCAAATTTGAACGATTAAATTTTGAAGAGACAATTGGTCGTGTTATTGAATTTGAAGCGGATCTTGTTGGTTTTACAGCTTTTACAAACGAGATAAAACCTGCTGCTTACTTGGCGGCAAAATTAAAACAACAGAACAGCAATTTAATCACCGTAATTGGTGGTGTGCACCTGAGTGCATTACCCATTCAAACCCTACTTGAATTTAACGCTTTTGATATTGGCGTTTTTGGGGAAGGGGAGATAACTTTTTTAGAGCTTTTAAATGCTTTGGAAAAAAAGAAATGTCTGGCAGAAATTCAAGGGCTTGTATTTCGAGACAAAGCAGGTAAACCCATAAAAAATAATACTAGAAGCAGAGTGTTATCGCTTGATAGCATTCAAAAACCTGCTTGGGATTTAATGCCATCAGCTAATACTTACTTTATTCAAGCACAAAGAGGATGTCCACTTAATTGTTCCTTTTGTATGAACCCAGGAGGTAAAGCGGTTCGGCATAGAAGTGTAGCTAATATCATTGAAGAGATTCAATACCTGGTAGAAGCAAAGGGAGCAAAAAGAATTTCTTTTGGCGATGAGATATTTTCAGTGAATAAAAGCTTTACCGTTCAGCTGTTAAAAGCCATTATAGATAGTAAATTAGGAAGTAAAATAGAATGGGATGTTCAAACTCATGTAAGATACGTTGATCGAGAGTTGTTTAAGTTGTTTCGAGAGGCTGAAGTAGATATTGTAGAACTTGGAGTAGAAACAGGTGATGAAGACTTGCTTAAGAAAATGGGAAAGGGAACGAATCTTGAAATGATTAAAAAGGCATTTAAAATAGCAAAGGAGGAAAATGTTAAGACTGGTGCTTTTTTCCTTTTTGGACAGCCCAATGAAACTGTGCAGTCGCTCAGAAAAACAATTCGATTTGCTTCACTCCTGAATCCCGACGTTCCAATGTTTGGTTTAATGGTGCCATACCCCGGAACCAAAGTTTCAGAAATGGCTAGCACAAATAGCCATGGCTATTACTTGATAAGTAGAGACTGGGATGAGTATAATAAACAATTAGGAGGTGCACTGGAGTTTGCAGGTATTTCAAGAAGCAAAATAGAGTATTATCAGGCTTTAGGATACTTAATGGTCTTTATTCAAAACTTTAGAGGTAAAGATTTAGCCAAATTTCTTTGGAAGTATAGAGTAGGGGTAATCTCCGTAATAAAAAAAATAACACTTAAGTCTGAATCTATAGCTTCACTTTATGAAAAACCATTTGATTATGATGATTTATTGCTCTCTCATAAAACAAATGAAGTTAATTACTTAAAAACTAGTTTTGAAAACTGGAAAGAATACCAAATAAAAGAACTAAAACGATTCAAGTTAATGTCTGAAACTTAGTCGACTAAAATTATCTGTTAAGAAAGAGAGTTTAGATACTTTTACAACTTATTAAAATTACAGTATGAACGATAGAAAAAATATTGATTTAGAACAAATCGTGAAGCGCTCCTCTGATATCATTTCAAGTGAAGTTGATGGAGAAGTAGTAATGATGAGCGTAGACCAAGGTATGTATTTTGGGATGGATTCAATTGGAGGTGAAATTTGGAAAAAACTTGAAGAGCCTAAATCAATTTCTGCCTTATGTAAAGAGTTGAGCCAAGAATACAATGAAAGTTACACGACTATAGAAGAGGATGTAGTTAAATTTATGCACGATTTACTTCAGAACAACATAGTAGAGAAAGTTGATTAATTATAGGTAAAGATAAGGGAGTGCTACCTTAGTTAAAGATTAAAGAAAGCACGATTGTATCCAATAATTCAAGTCTAAAGCTGTCCAATTTTAAATGCACTACTATCACTTATTTAATTGGACAATTCAATCTGAGTTAAAGCTTTCTGAGTTAAACAAAATAGAACCAATCCAAAAGGTTGATATAAAAATTGAATTAACTTCAGCAGAGTCATTCAATATAAACAGCTCAGAGAAAGGAATTGCTTACCAATTAAACTCGAATCAATTTTTATTTGAAGTAGATCATATTGCGAAGTATTTCATTAAAAATTTAAGTGAAATTCATATCTCGATTGTTAGTGGTGCTGACTTAAATGAAGTTAAATTTCATTTTTATAATTCTGTAATTGGCGCACTTTGCTATTTGCGAGGTACTCTGCCAATTCATGCGGCTTCAATAGTAAAAGGAGAAAAGACTTGTTTACTGGCAGGAGGAGCAGGTGCAGGAAAGTCTACCTTAGCAGGGGGCTTGTGCCAAAATGGAGGAAGTCTTTTATCTGACGATTTAAGTCCTGTTTTTTTTGATAAACACACTCCAAAGATTGCTCAAGGAATACCCATTTTAAAACTTTGGCCAGATTCCATTAAGAAATTGAATATTAAACTTGAGCAAAAAAGAAAAATAAGATCAAGTATTAACAAACAACTTTGTTTAATGAAACCATCTAATGCAAATGAAAGGGTTATGTTAAGCAAGATGTTTGTTTTGAAACCAACTATAAGTTTAGAAGAAATAACTGTAGAGAAGTTACATGGCAGAAAGAAGCTAAATGTAGTGTTGGAACAAGTATACAGAAATCAGCTTAGTAGAGAATTTGGACTACAAAGAGAAAATTATATGAGATGTTGTTTGTTAGCAAAAAACATTGAAGTATATCTGATAAATCAACCTCGTAAATTGAATCGTTTTAAGCAGCAAGTTAATTTGGTTTTATCTTTACTTGAGGAATGAAAAATTTGATTTGGCTTGCATCTTATCCTAAATCGGGGAATACATGGTTGAGAGTGTTTTTAACCAATTTATTATCTAAATCCGATAAACCGTCCAGCATAAATCAATTGTACCCGCTTTATTGGGCCAATGACAATTCTCTTATAGAAAAGTATAGTCTTTTTGAAGCTTCTGAATTAAATGCTATTGAACTTGACGAAATAAGGCAAGAAGTATACCTTAAATATGCTAAATCATTGAAAGAAGAAGCATTTTTAAAAACACATCATGCTAGTTTTATTTTAAATCAGGAGAACAGCTTTATAAACTCAGCCATTACAAAGGGTGTTGTATACTTGGTTCGTAATCCTTTTGACGTAGCTATTTCATTAGCTCATCATCAAGAAATTACAGTTGATAAAGCCATTCGTTTTATGAACAATGACCAGGCTTACTTAGGCACACCTAACAACAACCAAAACACAGGAGCCGAATTTGTTTCTTCATGGAGTAAGAATTATCTAAGCTATAAGCAGAATCATGTTCCAACCTTAATTGTTAAGTATGAGGATTTAGTATTACAACCAGAACTTTACTTTGGTAAAATTGTCGAATTTTTAAAAATTAAAGCTTCCGAAAGTGAGATTAAAAAGGCTGTAGAATATAGCCACTTTGAAGTACTTAAAAAGCAAGAGGAGAAGGACGGTTTTAATCAAGGAAGTGGTTCTAAATCAGGTTTTTTTAGAGTCGGAAATGTAGGACAAGGAAAAGCTTCTTTAAGTACTCAACAGAAAAAAATGATTGTAAAAAATCATCAAGAAGTAATTCAAGAGTTGGGCTATTTTTAAGCAAAAAGTAACTTAAGCCACACCGCTTTATGGATACAACAAAATTTAGATGGTATTATAAGCTGTTCTTTCCTCGTTCAAGCGTATAATTCCAATTTGCTTTAAAAGATTCTTTAATAACAGTAGGTTCTCCTGTTGACCAATTTACACGCACAGAATCAATTTTCTGATGTTTTCCAATACCAAACCAGGCTACAGCGTGATCAAACGATTTAAAGCCTCCACCTGCTTGGATTTCTCTCATCTGATGTTTTCCGTTGTTATAATATATGAT
The DNA here is from genome assembly GCA_913052515.1 of uncultured Flavobacteriales bacterium. The sequence continues at coordinate 5,017 of CAJXFJ010000137.1, forward strand.
AACCTTAGAACCAATACCAAAACGATTCCCCACTTTGTCGTTTAATTTAAAAGAAATAGCATTCCCTTTATTGCCCTTGTTTTCATAAACTAAAACGGGAGATTGTGAAGGAACTGCAATGATATCTAAATCTCCATCATTATCCATATCAAAGTATGTATAAGAACTAATGGTTAAAAACGAACTTAAGTTAACTTGTTCAGTAGCATCTACAAAAGCTTTTCCTGAGTCATTTAGGTAGAAAAATTTATCATCTCTTCTAAAATCGTGAAAAGTGTTATTCACTACGTAAAGGTCTTGCCATTCATCATTATTAAAATCTGCGAATTTGCAATTCCAACTCCAGCCAACTTGCTCAATGCCGTATTCATAAGCCTTTTCTTGAAACTTTTTCGATGAAGTTCCTAATTGAAATACGTTTCTTGCCTGCATTTGTGGAATTTCCTGATTCCATGATTCTTTAGAGTAGGCAATTGAGTCTTCATCTAAATTAAAACTCACAAAATCAGAAAGCGGACCCCAACCATCTTTTATAAACGACCGTAACTCTTTCTTTTTCTCAGGAGCTCTTATGTATTGATTATAGAGGTCA
>CAJXFJ010000138.1 GCA_913052515.1 uncultured Flavobacteriales bacterium
AGTAAAATTTATTCAAGAAGGTCCTTACAAATACATACCATATCATAAACTATTTAGACGAACTGAAATAATAGATATAGAAGGCTTTGGGAAGTTTGAAGGTATAGCAAATCGTGACTCTTTGAAATATCGCTCTGTTTATGATTTAGAAGATATTAAAACCATGTATCGAGGAACCCTTAGAAGACCGGGTTTTTGTAGAGCATGGGATGCGTTTGTGCAACTTGGCGCAACCGACGATAGTTATACGCTTCCTAATTCAGAAGAAATGACTCATCGAGAATTTATTAACCTTTTTCTTCCGTATAATCCAACCGATTCTGTTGAATTGAAACTTAGACATTACCTTAATCTAGCTCATGATGAGATAGCTCTTTTTGAAAAATTAGAGTGGTTAGACTTGTTTAAAGATATTCCAGTTGGATTAAAGAATGCAACTCCAGCACAAATTCTTCAAAAAATACTTGAACGTAAATGGACACTTGCACCAACAGATAAAGATATGATTGTCATGTGGCATAAGTTTAATTATACCTTAAACGGCAACGATTTTGAAAAGCACTCTTCTATGGTAATTAAAGGAAAGAATATGGAAGAAACAGCAATGGCAATGACTGTAGGTTATCCCGTTGCGATTGCCACTAAAATGATACTAAATGAAGTAATTACTACACCTGGAGTTCATATACCTATTCAAAAAGAAATTTATGAGCCAATTCTAAAAGAGCTTGAAGATTATGGAGTCGTTTTTAACGAAAAGTTAGTCTAAGACTTATTTAACTTTTAGTTCTAATAATTTTTGATCTTCAATCCAGGCTTCAAGTATATCATCTTTATCCACTTTGCCAACACCAGCGGGAGTTCCGGTAAAGATTAAATCACCAATCTTTAGTGTAAAGAACTGAGAGATATAGGATATTAATCGATTTATAGAAAACAGCATCTCAGAAGTATTACCTTGTTGTTTTACTTCACCATTCTTCAACAATTTAAAATTTAGTTGATTCAAATTATTAAACGCTGTTTTTGAAATAAATTCACCTAAGGGCGCAGAACCATCAAATGCTTTTGCCTTTTCCCATGGTAAACCTTTCTCTTTTAGCTTAGCTTGCAAGTCTCTAGCCGTAAAATCAATTCCTACGGTAAGTTCATTATAATATTTGTATGCAAACCGTTCATCAATGTGTTTTCCTAACCGATTTATTCGAATGACAATCTCGGCTTCAAAATGAACTTCTGAAGAAAAATCAGGAATAAAAAATGGCTGCTTTTTAGGTAAAAGCGCAGTGTCCGGTTTTAAAAAGATTACCGGTTCAGTAGGAATTTGATTTTTTAATTCCTTTGCATGATCAGCATAGTTTCTGCCAACACAAATAATCTTCATAAGAGAGTTACTGATTAAACGATTTTAGTTTAATTGCCGTAAGCACCTTTTTGGTATACAAAGGAAAATCGCCATCCATCATCCAAGCATAATACGAAGGTTGCTTTTCCAAAATTTCAGTTACCGCTTTTCCTTTATGCTTTCCAAAATTAAATACTTCGACTCCTTCATCATTTAATACGATGCGACCCATTAGGTCAACATTTCTATTGCGCTGTGAAAATTCTGCTAAAAAGCTAACATCGTTTTCGAGTTCATCATATTTCTCTATTTGTGCTTCAAGAACTTCATAAGTGGCTTTTATATCTGCTTCAGCACTATGCGCATTAATCAATTCTTTATCACAATAAAATTTATAGGCAGCTACCAGAGTGCGCTGTTCCATTTTATGGAAAATATTCTGCACATCAACCAACTTACGATTTTCTAAATCAAAATCTACACCTACTCTCAAAAACTCTTCAACTAATAAAGGAACATCAAACTTGTTTGAATTAAAACCTGCTAAATCACTATTGCCAATAAATTGAGCTAAACTTTTAGCTAGTGCTCTAAATGTAGGTTCATCCTTCACATCTTCATCATAGATGCCATGAATTTCTGATGATTCCTTTGGAATGGGCATTTCAGGGTTGACGCGTCTTGTTTTTACTTCCTTTTTCCCATCAGGATGAATTTTCATGATGGAAATCTCAACAATTCGATCTTTAGCAACATCAACACCAGTAGTTTCTAAGTCAAAAAATACGATTGGTTTTTTAAGATTTAAGCTCATGCTTTTTACTTTACAAAGATTCTTACGTATTGGTATTTTTCATAAGTACTCTTATTGGTATCCCAATCACCTTTGTATTCTGGTCCTGTAATTAAGGTGTTTATATCAACAAAGTTATATTGACTTTCTTTAATGCCTTTTGCTTTAAATATTTCTTCCAACAGCCTTTTAGTATCATAAGCTCTTCGCTTAGTTAAGATACTATTTGTCTTCCAAGTTTTAGTTGGGACTTTAGAAGCACTAGAAGTAATTACAATATCGGCATAACCTCTAAGTTCAACTAGTTTGGCAATATCATTTACAAACATGACAAATTCATTGTTTTGCTGATTGATGTCTTTTGCATTATAAATGAAATAGCGTTGAAAATAAGCAATTACACCTACTAACTCTTCAGGTTTTGGATACGTTTCTTGCACATCTTCAACACCTTCTACATTCATGGTATAAGAGCGAACTTGATCAAACGGTAATGGGGTGTATTTGAATGTGTTTTTGTCAACACGAACAAATTTAAACTCTTTACCATCTTCATTTACAATAATAATTTCGTTTTGATCGGGTGCATTTGCTTCATAGATAATACGGTAAGCTTGGTCAGGATTTAGTTTCTGATAATTGAATGCTTCTACTTTATCCGTAGTTTCCTCTTGCATTAAATTATCATTTTCGTTAACCAATCTAACCTTATAAAGTGGCTCATAGATATATAAACCTTCGTCTATTTTTCTAAATGGCATTAAATCATAATTGTCATTAGCCACAACTAATTTTACATCTTCTGGGTAATCTCCTTCAAATTGGATGTAATATGTTTTATTAATATCTAAATCCATGAAGTTAAACTTACCAACGCTATCAGTAGCTGCCGAGTTTAAAAGAACTTGATCATAATCAAGCAATAGTACCTTTAATCCAATTACCGGGTAGTCATCTGCTGTAACAGCTCCTTCTATATCCGTAAGCTGTTCAACCGGTGCACCATATTTCATTGGAGCATATTGGTAAACTCCTTGAGCAATTTTTTGGAAAGCTAGAATTTCTCCATTTTCATTTCTTAGTATTATTTCTGGGTCCTCAGGGAAATCACCGTCAAATACAATACGATATGATTTATCTAAATCTAGCTTTTGGAAATTAAATTCACCAACTTCATCTGTAGTTTCTTGCTGAAGAACTCCATCGGTTTGCATGTCTTCAAGTCTAACATTTAAACCTGCAAGTGGGTCTCCATTCTTTTTAACTTGTCCTTCTATGGCTTGTGCCTGAATACCATAGTATTCATATGGGAAAAGGGCAGGTACAAAAATATAAGTACTGTCGTCAATCTTTTCAAAGGTTAAGGTTTCTCCTTGGTCATTCTTCAAGTCAATATTATAGCCTTGAATTGGATTATCTCCATCTGTAATTACACGAATTAAATAGGTTTTGGTAGGGTCTAATTCAGCAAAATTAAATACACCCACATCATCTGTTTCTGTTTTTTGTAGCAAGTCTTCTTGTTCGTTAAGCAATAGAATTTTTATGCTATCTAAAGGCTCTCCATCTTTAGTTAAACCACCTTTTACTGCTGCAAATGCAACTGGGGCTGGTGTGATTTTATCTAAGCCATCTCCAACTCGAACAGGCTTTAATTGAATTTCTTTATAAATTTCTTGGTAGTTGGCACTTGCAGGTACATAAATGTCTTCTTCATAGCTTTGATAGGCTGCTGCTTCATAAATAAAATGATAACTTTTATTGGGCTCTAGTATGGCAGAAAATTGTCCATCTCTAGCTCTTGGTGTGTAAACTCCAATCAAGTCACCGGTCTCATTGTCTGTAATTGTAACAGCAGCTCCTGCAGGAGGTACTCTCTTATCTATGAATGTAAATTCTCCTCGATATAAAGTCAAAGATTTCTCTTCTGCATCGATTAATTCAAGCATATAGACGTCCTTTTCGCCATAGCCATCTTCTTTAAATGAAGAAAAGTAAGCCCTTTTGCCATCAGGGGAAGTCACAAAGAAAACATCGTCATCAACAGAATTAATAGGGTAACCTAGGTTCTTGGGCTCTGTCCAACCAGAATCTGTTAGCTCGCTAAACATAAAGTCGTAACCGCCCATACTTTGGTGTCCATTGGAACTAAAGTACATGGTTTTGCCATCTGGGTGCATAAAAACACCATCTTCATCATATTTGGAGTTTAAGATAGGGCCTGCATTTCTTGAAAGCGCCCATTTACCTGTTGGCAACATTTTACAGTAGTAAATATCTTTTCCTCCAAATCCGCCTTCACGGTCACTTACAAAATATAAAGTTTTGCCATCAGGTGTAACAGTAACATGAGTTTCATAAGCATCTGAATTTATATCAGAGCCTAGTTTCTCGGGAGTTGACCAGATTTCGTAACCAGATGAATCATATTCAAATTCACTTTTATATAACTCGCCATTTCCGTTTATATCTCTATATATGTATAGGGTTTGTCCATCAATGGATAGGTTAACAGTCGCTTCATGACCAGCCGTATTAATGTTTAAGGGTTTCGGCTCTTGCCAAACATCTTCAATCACATACGAAACATAAATGTCTTCGAATAGCATTCCATCAATAGGATCATAAATCTCATTGTTAGAGCTATCCTCTCTTAGTCTTCTAGAAGTAAAATAAACGGCAGATTCATCAATGGTAATCACAGGGCTAAAGTCAGGGTAAAAACCATTGAGTTTCTCACCTAAATTTCTCGTTTTGATATTTACGGGATTTTGAATTGCTGTTTTAGCAAATTCAGTCATATTAACTTCACGCTCAACAGCTTTCCATAAATAATGCTTGTCGTTTATATACGTCTTAAACGTCTTAAAACTTACTGCCGCATCATCAAACTGATAGTCATGATGTTGTGCTTTTCCTAAATAATACCAAGTGTCAACAGGTGCTTTTTTTTCTTTTGGATCAAAGGGGGTATAATTTGCACTAACTGATTCACTAGCCATTTTTAAGTAGGGAATGGCCTTTGCTTTTTCTTCTCTGTTAAATGAATTAAGAATGGCTACACCAATGTTGTAATTGACATTTGCATTGGATTTGTACTTTTCTTGTTCATATAGCTTCATGAAAATTGGAAGAGCTGTTGAAAAGCGTTTTTCATCCATGAGGTATAAAGCTTCAGTAAACTGTTCTTTATCACTCAATTGAGCTTGAAGTTGTATTGCATTTAAAAAAGAAATACAAACGAGGGCTATTCTTAAAACTTGATTCATAATCTTAATTGGCTAGATCATATTTGATTTGTTACAAATATATTTTATTCAGTGAATTAAATGCCAACTAATTGCGGTTAATCTCTAACAAATTGACATTAATCGATTAAATACTTCTATTGATGTCAAAATTCTCAAGAATAGTTGCAACTCGTTGAACAAAACTTCCGCCCAGTGAGCCATCAACTACTCGGTGG
>CAJXFJ010000139.1 GCA_913052515.1 uncultured Flavobacteriales bacterium
CACATGGAAATTATTCAAGAGCGCTTAGAGCGTGAGTTTGACATGACGGTCATTACCACAGTTCCCAACGTTTCTTATTACGCTTATTTAGTAAAAAAGCCAGAAGATCGCATTATGATTAATAATCCTTCTGACTTGCCTGAATCTACTTTGTTGGATCGGGTAGAGGAACCTTTTATAAAAGCACAAATTATTACCAAGTCGGATTACATTGGTGCAGTTATGAATTTGTGTATCGAGAAAAGAGGGGAGTTGCAAAATCAGGTTTATTTAACCACCGACCGTGTTGAGTTGACTTTTCACATCCCTTTAGCTGAGATTGTTTTCGATTTTTATGACCGATTGAAAACCATGTCACGCGGTTATGCTTCTTTTGATTATTACCCAATTGGCTATCAAAAATCGAGCTTAGTTAAAATGGATTTGCTGCTGAATGGAGATCAAGTAGATGCGCTTTCTGCATTAATTCATAAAGACAAAGCTTTTGAGTTAGGGAAAAAAATCTGTTTGAAGTTAAAAGAATTACTTCCAAGACAACAGTTTGATATTGCCATACAAGCAGCAGTTGGAGCAAAAATCATTGCAAGAGAAACCGTTAAAGCTCTTCGAAAAGATGTAACTGCTAAGTGTTATGGTGGTGATATAAGTCGTAAACGTAAGTTACTTGAAAAGCAAAAAGAAGGAAAGAAACGCATGCGTCAAATAGGTAGCGTCGAGGTACCTCAGAATGCTTTCCTAGCAGTTTTGAAGTTGAATGATTAGTTGACCTTTAATAATACCCTAGCAGCAGAGTCAAGTTTGTTTTGAAAATGTAATGTGTAAAGCCCAGGCTTTAATGCTAAAAGAATCTCTTCTTTCTCTTTTGTCAGAACATCTAAATCATATGGTATAGCTTCGTTGCCGTATTCATTTTGTAGAATGGCCATAGCAAAGTATGGTTTTTTCAAATTGACCAAACTATCAGGTATTCTAATCCAAACATTTTCGTTTTCTACAAGCCAATTGGGTTTAGCTATTTCATACTTCGCCTGTTCATGAAAAACCATGATATCAAAAGCACTGTCATTTCGTTTACCTAAATAAGAAAGCTGATTCGAGTCAAGAAATACAGTTGGTTCACTAATATTTAGTCGCTTTGATAATGGATTTAAATAAGAAAAGTCAAAACGATTGTCAAATTTGGTTTGGTTAACCGTTAATGGGTTTATTCCAGTGTATTCTGTCAATCTTCCTGCCATTGCTTTTTCCCAACTTCCTTGCATTTGGCCTTCGGTGGCATGTGCATATCCACAGTGAATGAGATACTTCCCATTTTTGTTCTTTTCCATAAATGCAACAATGTTTTTAGCCTGATTAATTTCTCGTGGTTTTCCATTTCCTTCTCCTTCATAAGGGAATAAAGTGTATCCAATTTCTAAGGCTTCTCGGATTAAATTGCCAAACTGTGGTTCTTTCGAGTAAGTTCCAGAAAGTTTAATTGGGTATTTTCTTTGGTTAAGCTCAAAGTCAGATATTTCTCCTCTATTTGTCAAAGTTTCTAAACCTAAGTAACGGAAGCCATTATTGTAAAGTTCTTCAAGTAGACTTCTGGTAAAAAATCGATGTTTTGGCTTATGGTGGGCTTCGTTGATAATTAACACTTGCTCTTTAGCCGCTCGATTAAGAATATAAGTCTTAGCATTTACTGGCTTATATGCGTTTTTAAAAACAGCAAAGTCGGAATTACTCATCGGTCTTGGTTTGCCATACTTGCCATAAAACTGTTCGTCAGTTTCTCTTTCCATTCCAATGTAGGAATATTCAGTTCCTGCTTTTTGGTTTGCCCATGGCTTTTCGCAAGTATCCAAGTAAAGTTTTATATCAGAAGGGAATTCATAATACAGTTCAATCGAGTCGGCTCTCACAATTTCGCCTAGCTCAAAAGTTGGTCTATTGTTTTTATTTGTTTGCTTTTGTTCAGTGTTACAAGAAGTAAGAACGCCCGCCACTAGCGCAAAAAGTATAATCGGTTTCATAGTTTTTTGATTAAATGTAACTAGAAACTTTAAATACTTAAAACTTTTAACTTTTTACTCTTCTTTATGCGACTCCCAGCCTTGAGCTTTCAATGGAATGAGGCTTCCTGTTCCTTTGCCAATCATGTGACAACCTGAGTTCTCTTCAGTTACATGACCAATAATGGTAATTCCTGGCGTGTCTTTTATTTTATCATGATAATCTAAAGGCACTGTGAAAAGAAGTTCATAATCTTCTCCTCCGTTTAAAGCGGCCAAGGTAGCATCAACTTTAAATTCTTCCATAGTGCTTACGGTGGTAGGGTCTATTGGTAATTTGTCTTCATAAATCTGCAAGCCCACTTTTGAGGCTTTTGCCAAATGAATCAATTCAGATGATAGTCCATCAGATATGTCAATCATTGAATTGGGTTGAACCCCTTCTTTTTCGAAAAAGTCAATTAATTCTTTTCTTGCTTCAGGCTTTAATTGTCTTTCTAAAATGTAATCTTTTCCGCTCAAGTCTGGCTGAATCTTAGCATCTTCTTGAAAAACAGCTTTCTCTCTTTCCAGTACTTGTAGTCCAGCATAAGCGGCTCCTAAATCTCCACTTACACAAATCAAATCATTCTCTTGAGCTCCACTTCTTTGGGTGATTTTGTCTTCATCTGCTTCGCCTAAAACGGTAACACTAATCATCAATCCACTTAATGAAGAAGTGGTGTCTCCACCCACTAAATCTACATTGTAAATTTCACAAGCAAGATTAATCCCTTCGTAAATTTCCTCCATCGCCTCAACCGACATGCGGTTTGAAACTGCTACAGAAACTGTGATTTGTGTCGGACGTGCATTCATGGCATAGATGTCGGAGAAATTAACGACTGCAGCTTTGTAGCCCAAGTGTTTTAAAGGTGTATAAAGCAAGTCAAAATGAACTCCTTCTACCAGCATGTCAGTCGAAACAAGTACATGTGATCTTTTAGGTTTTATAATTGCAGCATCATCTCCAACTCCTTTTATGGATGAAGGTTGTTTGAGTTCAATCTTTTCCGTTAGCTTTTTTATTAGGCCAAATTCGCCTAAGCTGTTTAGTGGCGTGGGTTCAAAATTATTTTCTTGCATGGGGCAAAGTTAGTTAAAGCATTCTTCTTATCTGATTTAGAACAGACTAAGCCTTTTGTAAAACAAAGCAATTGAACAACTGTTAGTTAGGGTAGTTTTGAATGCTTATTTAGACTTTATCTAAATTAAGATAAGTAACTTTGCAAAAAATTAATGCTAGCGCTTATGATTAAAGTAAAAGATAGTGCTCGAGACAAAATTTTCAACCTGCTTCAATCAGAAGGTAAGGCACAAGATAGTTTTGTTCGAGTTGGAGTAAAAGGCGGTGGTTGTTCAGGTTTGATGTACAATTTAGAGTTTGACTCTGAACAACATGATGACGATAAGCTTATCGAAGACAATCAAGTTAAAATTTTAGTAGATAAAAAAAGTGTTTTGTACCTCGTTGGAACGGAATTGGATTTCTCTGATGGATTGAATGGCAAAGGCTTTAGTTTTATCAATCCAAACGCCTCAAGAACATGTGGTTGCGGCGAAAGTTTTTCAATTTAAGGCAAACCTAAGTAGACAGGATATGGCAAGTGAAGATGAATTGTTAGAGGAGGTTACCTCGCAGGAATATAAATACGGCTTTTATACCGATATAGAATCAGACAAAGCTCCAAAAGGATTGAATGAAGATATCATTCGGTTTATTTCAGCTAAAAAGAATGAGCCAGAATGGTTGCTGGAGTACCGTTTAAATGCGTTGAAGGTTTGGCAAGAAATGATTGAGCCAGAGTGGGCGCATTTGAAATACCCTAAACCTGACTTTCAAGATTTGCATTATTATGCAGCACCTAAGAAAAAGAAAGAGTTAGAAAGTTTAGATGAAGTAGATCCGGAATTGCTTGAGACTTTTGAAAAGCTAGGGATTTCACTTGATGAACAAAAGCGTTTAACTGGTGTGGCCGTAGATGCGGTTATTGATAGTGTTTCTGTAAAAACTACTTTTAAAGATAAGTTAGCCGAGTTGGGAATCATTTTTTGTTCGTTTAGCGAAGCGGTTCAAGAACATCCAGATTTGGTAAGAAAACATCTTGGAACAGTCGTTCCGTCTACTGATAATTTCTATGCTGCACTTAATTCTGCTGTATTTACAGATGGTTCGTTTTGCTACATTCCAAAAGGAGTAAGATGTCCAATGGAATTATCTACCTATTTCCGAATTAACGAAGCCAATACTGGTCAGTTTGAGCGAACGTTGGTAGTAGCCGATGAAGGTAGTTATGTTAGCTATCTAGAAGGTTGTACTGCTCCTATGCGAGATGAGAATCAATTGCATGCTGCTGTGGTAGAGTTAATTGCTTTGGATAATGCAGAGATTAAGTATTCAACGATACAAAACTGGTATCCTGGAAGCAAAGAAGGGAAAGGTGGTATTTACAACTTTGTAACCAAGAGAGGGCTTTGTTTAAACAATGCTAAAATTTCATGGACTCAGGTTGAAACAGGTTCTGCTGTGACTTGGAAGTATCCTGGTTGTGTTTTAAAAGGAGATAACTCTGTTGGAGAATTCTATTCTGTAGCAGTAACGGCCAATCATCAGCAAGCAGATACTGGAAGTAAAATGCTTCACATTGGTAAAAACACCAAGAGTACCATTATTTCAAAAGGAATTTCTGCAGGAAAAGCTGAGAATTCCTATCGCGGTTTAGTGCGAATTAATAAAAATGCGACCAACAGCAGAAACTTTACGCAATGCGATTCGCTTCTGATGGGGAATGATTGTGGCGCGCATACCTTCCCTTACATTGAAGTGAACAACAAATCTTCAAAAGTGGAACACGAAGCCACGACTTCTAAAATTGGAGAAGACCAAATTTTTTACTGCAAGCAAAGAGGAATGGATGAAGAAACCGCAATAAACCTAATTGTAAATGGGTATTGCAAAGAGGTTTTAAATCAATTGCCTATGGAATTTGCGGTAGAAGCACAAAAGTTATTGGAGATTAGCCTTGAAGGCTCGGTTGGATAGATTATATAATTAGAACGAATAGACAAACAAATCAACATGATTAAGATTGAAAATTTACATGCTTCAATTGAAGGAAACGAAATCTTAAAAGGAATAAACCTAGAAGTAAAAGCTGGAGAGGTACACGCGATAATGGGACCAAACGGTTCTGGGAAAAGTACCTTGGCAAGTGTTTTAGCAGGTAGAGAAGAATATGAAGTTACCGAAGGTTCGATTGACTTTTTAGGCGAAGATTTATTGGAAATGGAAGCTGAGGATCGAGCGAGAGCTGGAGTCTTTTTAGCTTTTCAGTATCCTGTAGAAATTCCAGGTGTAAGTAACATCAATTTCTTGAAAACAGCTATCAATGAAATTCGTGAAAAGAAAGGTCTTGAGCCAATGAGTGCAAAGGAGTTTTTGCAAACCGTAAAAGAGAAATCAAAATTGGTTGAGTTGGATGGAAAATTGACCAATCGTTCGGTAAATGAAGGATTTTCAGGAGGAGAGAAGAAGCGAAATGAAATCTTTCAAATGG
>CAJXFJ010000140.1 GCA_913052515.1 uncultured Flavobacteriales bacterium
TGTTAAAATCATTTTTTCTTCATCTAAATCAAGCATTCCAGATTCCAATCGGATAAAAGCAGCATCTTGTATCACATTTTGAACAATCACAATGCTTAATTTATTTAGAACACTATCCGTATTTCTACTTTTAATTCTGTGTAAAATGTAATTCCCTTCTTCAAACACTTCTTGCTCATAGAAATATGAACGCATGTTCTTAAAGTACAATTGGGAAGAACTATTCATAGAGTAATCAATTTTAGACCAATCTAGCCGTTTTCCTTGCGGACCGAAAATAGCGTAAAGAACAAGGCCGGCTATTAATATGAGAAGCCAAATCAAAAACCACTGCTTTAATTTTTGCATGCTTCTTTAACAATCTTGCGATAACTTTGTTAGCTATTAAAATTACCTTTGTTTCGTGGAAATATTAATACACATTGCCCTTGTGGTAATCACCTTTTTAGTGATGGAGTTTATGGCCTGGTTTACGCATAAATATGTGATGCATGGATTTTTGTGGGTACTGCATAAAGACCATCATCAGCCAGAGAAAGGTTGGTTTGAGAAAAACGACACCTTCTTTATTTTCTATGCCATCATAAGCACAACACTTTTTTATCTCTGGTCAGAAGGCATTTTTGAATACGGCTTATCCATTGGTCTTGGTATTCTCTTTTATGGCATGGCTTATTTCTCTGTTCATGATGTTTTTATTCACCAACGTTTCAGTTGGTTTAAGCGAACCGACAATGTGTACTTCCGTGCGATTCGAAAAGCACATAAAGTTCACCACAAACACCTAGGCAAAGAAGAGGGGGAATGTTTTGGAATGCTTTTAGTTCCTTTTAAATATTTTAAAGAAGCGGCAAAATCAAGCAAAAAATAAAAACTTAAACGGTAATTGTTCCCTCTTCGGGATTTCCAAAAACCATGGCTGCTTGCATTTCAAAACGCTTGGCTGAATATAGGCTTAACAAAGCATCAAAATGATGCCAGGTTTTTACTTGATTCTCATCAAAAACAAAATCGCTTTTCTCTTTTAAAAGCGAACACAGTTGCAAGATAAACTCTTTGTCTTTTTTGTAACCTTCATTTTTAAGCAAAAGAACCTCAGCTAATTTTGACGGATAAGTTTCAACCAACTTCACACCGGCTTTTTGCATTTTTTCTTTAAGCTGAATAGCTCTAGCTGTTAACCCTCCTAAAAACATGGGCGACATTGCTCCAGTTATCCGATCTGCTTTGCGATAGAAGTAATCATTATTGCCATTTAATCGTTTATAGGCAATTGGTAAAGACAAGGGCGCATCGATGTAGGCAAGCCAAACATCATCATAGGTTTTAATAAAGTCTAAAATAAATTGATCAGCATCTTGATTTTTAGAACAAGCATGTAATGTTACTTGATTCTGCTCATGCAAACAGGCAATTACTGTGGTTCCTGCCATTTTTGCGCCATAGTCTATTCCGATTATCATTGTCTTTTGCTTTGGTTATGCATTACGTAAAATGAAAGTGACTTAAACATTTACAATTCAATAAACTATTTATACCTATAAATGGTTTTCATGAAATGAAAAAAACTTTGCGATTAATTCTTGGAGATCAACTGAATGAAAAGCACTCTTGGTATCAAAACAAGCATGAAAACATGTATTATGTAATCATGGAAATGAAACAAGAGACCGACTATGTAACTCATCACATCCAAAAAGTTATTGCCTTTTTCTCAGCGATGCGGGCGTTCGCAGAAAAGTTAAAAAGTGAATCTCGCCAACTTATCTATCTCACCTTAGATGATTCAAAAAACACGCATTCACTTACTAACAACCTCCATCAACTGATTACTGAGCAAAACTTTGAACGATTTGAATATCAACTTCCAGATGAATACCGCCTAAACGAGCAATTGAAAACATTTTGCAAAAGTTTGGAAATAGAAACTGAGGTTTATGATAGTGAACATTTTTATACAACTAGAAATGAACTGAAAAACTACTTTGAAGAGAAAAAAGCGAAACACTGGCTCATGGAAAGCTTTTACCGCCAAATGCGTAAAAAGCACAACCTACTATTAGATAGTGATGGAAAGCCAGTAGGGGGGAAATGGAACTTTGATCATTCTAACCGAAAGAAACTTCCCAAAAACCACAAGCCAACTGCACCAAAAACTTTTAACAGAGATGTCAGCAAGTTGACTAAAATGCTTAAAAATGAAAAAGTTAAAACGCTAGGAGTAGTTGATGAAAAAAATTTTCTTTGGCCAATTAACAGAAAGGAAAGCCTAGAGCTTTTAGATTATTTTCTTGAAAACTGTCTTCCTCTTTTTGGTGATTTTCAGGACGCTATGGCAATTGATGAATGGAGCATTTATCATTCACGACTTTCCTTTTCGCTTAACAGCAAAATGATAAGCCCGAAAGAAGTAATTGAAAAATCCATTAGCTATTGGAATGCAAACAAAGACCAGGTTGACATTTCTCAAATAGAAGGTTTTGTGAGACAAATTATAGGTTGGCGTGAGTACATGCGTGGATTCTACTGGGCCAAAATGCCTGATTATGAAAAGGAAAATCAACTCAACAATAGCAGAAAGCTACCGGACTTTTACTGGAATGGTGATACCAAAATGAATTGTTTGAAGCGATCTATTAAACAATCATTAGACTTTGCTTATGCCCACCACATTCAACGATTGATGATCACTGGCAATTTTGCTCTTTTGGCAGGCATAAAGCCTGAAGAAGTTGACGCGTGGTATTTGGGAATTTACATTGATGCCATTCAGTGGGTAGAATTACCAAACACAAGAGGCATGAGTCAGTATGCTGATGGTGGTCAAATTGCGACAAAACCATATGTTTCTTCAGCCAATTACATTGATAAAATGAGCAATTATTGCGGAAATTGCTACTATTCTAAAAACAAAAAAGTAGGTGATAAAGCTTGTCCCTTTAATAGTTTATATTGGAATTTTATAGATCAACACATGGACTTATGGAAAAGCAATCAGCGGATGAGTATGATGCTTGCCAATTGGAATAAACAAAGTCCTGAAAAGAAAGAAGCTGTATTGGAGCAAGCCGATGCATACTTAAAAAACATCAACGAGCTTTAATCTAATTTTGCAGCAACAACAAAAGTTTCTTTGAATACTTCTTTAGCTCCTGAGGTATTAAAAGATTCAAAAAACAAGACATAAATACCGACTCTTACTTTATTTCCATCGGCATCAATTCCATCCCAACTAAAAGTCCCTTTGGCGCCCAATAATTCATTTTGTGCTATTTTATATATTTCTCTACCAGCACGATCATAAACAGTTACATTAGCCACAAAACCTGGAGCATTAAACTGATAATTTATATTTAATACATCTTGAAAACCATCATTATCAGGAGAAAAAGTTTCTGGGTCAATCGTGATTTCTCCATTAAACTTTGAATCGGTAAACGATTGTGAATTTTTATACCCTGGAGTAGCAAAACCAACATTTTCTGCGGCCGAATGAAAATTTCCTCTATCATCGCTTGAGCGATTTGGATCTAATCGTTCTAAACTAACTCCATCATCATCATTAAGTAATTCAAATTGCATATCATCTTCATAAAACACACCGTCAATTTCTTGATTAGATTGGTTTAAAAGAAATACACCTCCTTCTTCATCATTGTATGATGGTAAATTCTCTACTTCTATAAAATTGCTTCTTACCGTACTTGGGTATTCTTTTACAATGTTGTCAACATTCTCTGTCAAACCAACATAATCTCCTGGAAAAACTAAATAGGGTTCTTCAATAATAACTTCACGATTAGCTATGCTATCATTATCGTCCATGTCATCGTCATGCCAATTAGCCATCATCCAATTTTGTAAGCTCACTACCTTTTGCGATCGATTATATAATTCAACAAAGTCGGAGCCTCCAGTTCTTGGATTAAACAAAATTTCATTGATAACTAAATCATTTCCTACTGTAGCTTCAGGCAAAGCAAAAGAAACTCTTGTATTTGCGGCAATAACATTACCCGAACAATCTGACAAGTCACTAATGTCTAGATGCACCACCTCCCCAGAATCTAAAGGATTATTCAAAACAATTAAAACTTGACTTAAATCTCGGGCTTCATAGACAAAATCCTTTACTGTATTTCCATCCGAGAAATTATACACGGCTGTTATAATTGAATTTGAATCCAAACTTTCATTAAATCTTAATGCAATTGTATCTTCTGAAAATACCAACACTTTACTTACTAAAGGTGCACTTAAGTCTGGAGCAGTATTCAATAATGAATTTGCAGCAGCTGGAGTTCCTCCTGAGCCTGCCGCTGATGCAATAAAGTTGCTCTCGCCACTACATGGTAAGTTGGGGTTAATTTGCTCTAACGTATATCCTCCATTTTTCTTTTCATCATCTCGGTACCATTGGTCTGTATAGTTCACATAATCCACTAAATTGCCATTTGGGTCTTTTAAAATGATTTCATCTCCACCATTAGTTAAAGAAGGAAAAGAGGATTGCCCTAATGTTTGACCAAAAGAAGAAAAAGCAGCTACATTTCCTTCAGCACAAATAATGACGTATTCACCTGGTCTAAAAATTAAATTCTGTAAAGTCGATATTGTTGAATTATCCGCTAGGGTCCAATTTGATAGGTCAAATATTTTTTGTGATGCATTAAATAATTCAATAAAATCAGCATCTGGTAAGCCTACTTGTGGACTTGGGTCACACATAAATTCATTAATCACTACATCTCGATAAGTTGGAATTCCTGGAACAACTATTTCAGCTTGATTCTGTGAAGAAATTACATTACCTGGACAATCTGATATATTGTTTACTGTAATCGTATTTACTACCCCTGAGTCTAAAGTGTTTACTAGAATGAGAAGAACTGTATTATACGATGGTCCTTCATTTAATGCGGTGGATACATTAGCAGATGAGCTAAATGTGTAATTCGCAGTTTGTACAGAATTACTATCTAATCGTTCATTAAAATAAAGACGAATGCTATCTACCGACAATGCTTCTGCAGAAATTAAGATTGGTGGTGTTGTATCTGGAATCGTATCAAATACCGAATTCTGTGAAGCAGGACTACCCCCTTGAATATTATTGGAAGCTTTAAAATTGTTTCTATCGTTACAATCTGTGTAGGGATTAATTTGTTCTAAACTAAAACCTCCATTGGCTTTTGTTTCATCTTGATACCAATCATCGGTATAATCAATGCGGTCAATCAACTTCCTATTGTTATCATAAAGTTTCACCTGATCTCCGCTATTGTTAAAGAGAGGAAAAGATTGAATTCCCAAAGTAGGCCCATAAGATTGATAAACCGCAACATCAGCACTTGGGCATAAAACAATAAACTCGCCTGGCTTAAATATTAAATAGGGTAATTCACCTCCCGATACCGCATCTTCCAACTCCCAACCTTCTAAATTTAAAATCTTATCTGAAGCATTAAAAAGTTCTACAAAATCAACTTGTGGTAAACCAAAAGAAGGAGAAACGTCTGTAAACAGCTCATTGATTACCACATCTCGATAAGTGGCAGAAGCAGGCAAAACTACTTCTCTAATATTA
>CAJXFJ010000141.1 GCA_913052515.1 uncultured Flavobacteriales bacterium
TGTTACTAAACCAACATACCCTGTTCCAACTACTGCAATTTTCATCTATCTTATTTTTTGAAAAATTCTTTTACTTGATTTGTTATATATGAAAGCTGTTCGCTATCTAATTCTGTATGCATTGGCAAGGCAATTACTTCCTTGGCCAATTGTTCCGACTTAGGGAATGAACCTTCCGAATATCGATCATCCTGATAGGCCTTTTGCTGATGCAATGGCACTGGATAATATATCATTGCAGGAATTCCTGACTCCATCAAATGCTTCTGCAATCCATCCCTATTCCCATTTGTGATTCTCATGGTATACTGATGAAAAACATGCCGGCTATTCTCAACCCTCTTAGGAGTTTCTATTTCATCAACGCTTTCAAAAGCTACATCATAAGCAGAAGCTGCATTGCGTCTTGCCTCAGTATAATTATCCAGCTCAACAAGTTTAGCACTTAAAACTGCTGCCTGAATACTATCTAATCTTGAGTTTACCCCAATTTCATCATGATAATACCTCACTTTCATACCATGGTTTACAATAATCCTAGCCTTTTCTGCTAAGTCATCGTTATTGGTAAAAAGTGCTCCTCCATCTCCATAGCATCCTAAATTTTTGGAAGGAAAAAAGGAGGTGGTTCCAAAGTCACCCATCGTGCCAGATTGCATCTTTGTACCATCTCTAAAAGTGTAGCTAGCACCTATAGATTGAGCAGCATCCTCTATCACCTTAAGCCCATTTTTCTTCGCAATTTGTAAAACCGCATCCATATTGGCACATTGCCCAAAAAGGTGCACAGGAATAATTGCTTTCGTCTTTTCTGTGATCGCACTTTCAATATCTGAAGTAGATATTAAGTAGGTATCCAAATCAACATCAACTAAAACTGGACGTAAGCCTAATAAAGCAATCACCTCAGCTGTTGCTACAAAGGTGAAGGTAGTAGTTATTACTTCATCACCTGGCCTTAAGCCCAAAGCCATTAAAGCAACTTGCAAAGCATCTGTTCCATTAGCACAAGGAATTACGTGCTTAACACCTAAATATTCTTCTAATTCGCTTTGAAATCGTTTAACCTCGGGACCATTAATAAAAGCAGCAGACTCAATTACTTCTTGTATTCTACTGTCAACTTCCGACTTGATTTTTAGATACTGGCTTTTCAAGTCAACCATCTGAATATCTCGCATATTCAACACTTTAATTATGGGCTGCGAATATAGGTCTTTTATTGAAGTTTAACCTTAAAAACAATTGGTAATTTCGTCTTATGATAAGGATTAACCACAAGTTTATATTCATTGTCTTTTTTGTTAATATGCTTGCAGTTGCAAAGGGTCAAGATTCAACTTTAAATAATTCCGAAAGCATTCCATATATCCGGTTTCAATACAGCATGTTATTCCCTGCAGGGGATTTTGAAGATCGATACGCTAACTCGAATGTTGCAGGTGGAGCATTTGGCCTAAAATTGAAGTCAGGATGGACTTTTGAAGTTGAAGCTGGATATCACTTTAGCAGAAGAGTTAAAAGTAGAGGCCTTTTGGATGACATACTGAATGAAGCCGGAGATGCCACAGACTCTGATGGTGAGCTTGTTAAAGTTTCTTTAGAACAGAGAGGACTATCTATTTACACGTCAGTTGGCAGGCTGTTTCATTTTGAAAGTAGGAACAAAAACTCTGGCTTACTTCTTCAAGCAGGCATTGGCTACTTTCAGCACAAAATAAAAATTGACTATCGTGATGGGGATGTTTTTCAATTGAGCGAAGAAATGCAAAAAGGGTATGACAGACTGCACACAGGCTTAGCCTTAAGGCAGTTTATTGGCTATCAACATTTTGGCATGAAAAACCTTCTCAATTTCTACATAGGATTAGAAATTCAAGAAGCATATACCAAGAATAGAAGACTTTATAATTACGATACACAACAATTTGATAAAGGAGATAAGTTTGACTTTTTATATGGGATAAAAATGGGATGGGCAATTCCATTTAAAAGCAGAGCATCTGAAGAGTTTTACTATTACTAATTTTCCTATTTAAATGTGGCTACTATATCAATTTTTCATATTTCTCTTAGCTAGCGCATTTAAAATTGCTTCATTCTTTAACAGTAAAGCAAAGTCATTTGTACATGGCAGGAAAAACATTTTTCAAAAACTTTCACAACAATTAGATTCCTCAAAAAAAACGATTTGGATCCACTGTGCTTCATTAGGTGAATTTGAACAAGCAAGACCATTAATTGAAAAATTAAGAGAAGACGAAAGAAATGCCTTTCTTCTTTTAACATTTTTCTCCCCCTCAGGCTATGAAGTAAAAAAGAATTACAATCAAGTTGACTTGGTTTGCTATTTACCAATTGATAGTATGCAAAATGCAAAAAGGTTTATCAAAATGGTAAAACCACAACTGGTACTTATGGTGAAATACGAGTTTTGGTTTAACTACTTAAACGAGCTAAAAAAACAGGAGATTCCATGTTTTTTAGTTTCAGGTATTTTCTGGAAACAACAACAGTTTTTCCAATTCTATGGCAAGTGGTTTGCTAAAAAGCTTCAAGTTTTTACTCATTTCTTTGTTCAAGACGAAACCTCTAAAGTACTTCTTAAGCAAATTGGCTATCAAAATTCTACGGTTACAGGAGATAGCCGTTTTGACCGTGTAGTTGAAATTGCAAACACCCCTTTTTCAGAGCCTACACTATTAGAATTTGTAAGTAATAATTTATGTTTAATTGTTGGCAGCGCTTGGGATAAAGAAATTGAGTTTTCCCTAAAAATCTCAAAAAAATTCCCTGACTTGAAATTGATTATAGCGCCGCATAACATTGAACAAGGTCAATTAGATTATATCCGCTCCCACTTCAATTCCACTTTTTTCTGGTCTGAAAAAGATCAGGCGACTGACATTTCAAATAAACAGACTTTAGTGATTGACTCATTTGGTCTTCTATCTAAAATATACCGTTATGGACATATTGCCTTTATAGGAGGTGGCTTTGGATCCGGTGTTCACAATACGGTAGAAGCTGCAGTTTATGGACTTCCTGTTTTATTTGGCCCAAACTACAAGCGCTTTAAAGAAATTAATGATCTAATTGCAACTGGAGGTGGATTTCCTGTAAAAGATTACCAAACCTTTGAAAAAGCAATTACAAAGCTCATAGAACAATCTGAATTACGAAAAGAAGTTTCAAGTAAAAACGAAGCTTATGTAGCCAATCATTCAGGAGCAACAACCTCCATTTTGAACTATCTAAAAAGTAAGCAATTGTTAAGTTAATCTTAATACTTTCAGAAACTTATCAATAGGCAAAAGTTGATTTCTTTATTCTAGGTGAGTAAATTAAGTTGATATAGAATTTACATTTATTACAACTTATATCTTACTTCCTTGAACTACAAAAAATCCATACTTCATGCCTAGAAAGAAAAAATCTTTGAAAAAGATCTACGTGTTAGATACTTCTGTAATTATTCATGACCATAACTCATTTTTAAATTTTGAAGATAATGACATTGCTATTCCAATAACTGTTTTAGAAGAACTTGACAATTTTAAGCGAGGAAACGATACCAAAAACTTTGAGGCGAGAGAATTTACCAGAATTGTAGACAAGCTATCACTTGAACATACCTTGCAAGATTGGATTCCATTAGACAAAAATGGATCTAAGTTTAAAATCATCATGAATAGCCCTAGTAATAAGGTAAATGCTGAGAAGATATTCGATGATAGAAAAGCAGACCATAAAATATTGAACGCTGCTTTAAGCCTACAAGAAGAAGAAAAAGACAAAAAAGTTATTCTTGTAACCAAGGACATTAATTTAAGAATCAAAGCTAAAGCACTTAGCTTGCCAGCGGAAGACTATAACACGGGAAAAGTAAAAGATGTAAGTGACTTGCACTTGGGTAAGAAACAAATTGAAAACCTCCCTTCAGAAGTTATTAAAGAGATTTATGACAAAGGCTTCCTTGAGGATTATGGCTTTCTCCAAAATCAAGAGCAAAACAACCATTATTATATTTTAAAAAATGGGAAAGCTTCGAGTCTTGCTTTTTTTAACCCTATTGAAAAAAGACTTGAACGTGTAGAAAAGATTTCGGCCTACGGAATAGTACCCAGAAATGCGGAACAAGCTTTTGCTTTGCATGCTATATTAAACCCTGATATTAAACTCCTTACCATTCAAGGGGTAGCCGGAACCGGAAAAACCTTATTGGCTTTAGCCGGCGCTATTGAACAAAGAAGAAACTTCAAACAAATCATACTAGCTCGCCCAATTGTACCTTTAAGCAACAAAGATATTGGATACTTGCCTGGAGACATTAAAGACAAAATCAATCCTTACATGGAGCCTCTTTGGGATAATTTGAAATTTATCAAAAACCAATTTAGTGAAATGGATAAAAAGCATAAGCAAATTAGCGAAATGCAGAAGAATGAAAAGATTGTCATTACTCCATTAGCGTATATAAGAGGAAGAAGCTTATCTGACATTATATTCATTGTTGATGAGGCCCAAAATCTAACTCCTCATGAAATAAAAACCATCATTACTAGAGCGGGAGAAAATACAAAGATGATATTCACGGGTGACATTAATCAAATTGATACGCCATACCTTGATGAACATAGCAATGGTTTATCCTATTTAATTGACCGCGTAAAGGGTAATAAACTTTATGCCCATGTTACCTTAGAAAAAGGAGAAAGATCTGAGCTTGCCAATGTGGCTAATGAACTTTTATAGCTTTTGGCTGTTAATTAAATAGTTAACAACCAGCAATTTATTATGAAAAATTACTTAATAACTATTTTTATTTTAACATTAACTATTAATGGATTTACACAGACGAAAGATGCCTTTGAAAAAGTAAAAAATGAATCAGTTCCCGCTGAAGTGATAAGCACTTTTGAAGAAATGTATCCAACTATTAAAAATCCTGAATGGAGGAGCTTTAGAGACCGATTTGAAGCTAAATTTAAATGGGATAACCATTGGTACTTTGAACGTTTTAACCAAGCTGGCTTATATACAGAACGTAGAGTTCTAAAAGATTGGAATGAAGCACCTCAAAAATTGATAGAAGCAAAAAGTAAAACATCTCAAAAACACTGGGATGTTATTGAATACTATACGAGAAGTAATAGCACAGGACAAACATCTTACATTTTACAACTTCAGAATAAAGATGGAGAACTTCAAACACTTTACTTTGATGAAAATGCATCTTTAGAGACTAAATCTAAAGCAGGTTATTAAGTTGTTAAGAATTTTTTGTACCAAAAGGCAGAGTCCTTAGGGACTCTTTTTTGTGTCTTATAATCAACATGTAGTAAGCCAAATCGGGGTCTGTAGCCTTCGGCCCATTCAAAATTATCAGTTAACGACCAAACAAAATAACCATCAACCTTAACCCCTTCCCTTTTTGCTTTTAAAACACTTTGAATACTATTTTCCAAAAACTCGATTCGTCTTTGGTCCTTTACTTTGTATTCATCATCTAATTGATCTTCCAATGCTAAACCAGTCTCCGTAATTATAATTGGAGGGATAATTTCATATTCATTTAACTTCTTTA
>CAJXFJ010000142.1 GCA_913052515.1 uncultured Flavobacteriales bacterium
TTCAATCCCATTAAACTTCCAAAAGATTATCAATTTCCATTCAAAACTGAATTTGAAGAACGCTTTTATCAAGTAGATGATAAAACAGCTTTGAATGCACTTCTTTTCAAAACCAAAAATCCCAAAGGACTAATTTTTTATATTCATGGCAATGCTGATAATTTAAGGTATTGGGGAGATTTTGCTCCATTTTTTCTAAAAAGGGGATACGATGTTTTTATGTATGACTTTAGGGGGTTTGGTAAAAGTGATGGTAACATTAAAGGAGAGCGAAATTTGCAAAGAGATGCCAAATTGCTTTATCATGAAATGCTTAAAGAATATGATGAGCAGGATGTCATCATCTACGGTTTTTCAATAGGGACCGGAATAGCAGCACGACTTGGAAGTAAAAATCATCCCAAAGCGTTAATTCTAGAAGCACCTTATTATAACTTCATTGAATTGGTGAAGTATCATAAAGCCTACTTACCAGCTGATTTAATTAGTAAGTACCATTTTAGAACTAACCGATACCTCAAACAGGTCGCAAGTCCTTTGTATATTTTTCATGGGACAGAAGATCGAAAAGTTCCCTTTTATTTGGGTGAAAAATTAAAAGGTACAAATCCCAATTTAAAGTTTATAGCGGTAAAAGGTGCAGCGCATAGCGACATGCAAAGCATGAAGAAATACCAGAAGTATATGAGCGAACTCCTAAAGTAGAGTTGGCTCTTTTTTAAACTCAGAAGTGAAATGAAAGCTAATATCTGGGTAATTATCTTGAGTGATTCTTAAAATACCTTGGGTTTGTGCTAGAAAAACCAAATGCTTGTCTTTGTCATAAACAATGTAATTTCCTTTTAAACGCATAAACTCATCCAACTGCTCTTCATTGTCAGAAGTAAACCAACAGGCTTTGTAAAAATTCATTGGATGGAAGCTAGCCGTTGCTCCATATTCATGTTCTAAACGGTATTTAATCACTTCAAACTGCAATTCTCCAACAGTACCTATGTATTTCTTATTTCCCATTCGAGCGGTAAATAACTGAGCAACTCCCTCTTCTGTGAGCTGATTTATTCCCTTCTCCAATTGCTTGGTCTTCATTGGGTTGTCGTTTACTACTTCTTTAAATATTTCAGGTGAAAAGCTTGGAATTCCTTTAAATGTAAATTGCTCTCCTTCAGTTAAAGTGTCTCCAATTTTAAAGTTTCCAGTATCATATAAACCAATCACATCACCAGGAAATGCTTCATCAATTAAACTCTTGTCTTTGGCCATAAATGAAGTAGGGTTGCTAAAGCGCAACTTTTTATCTTGCCTTACATGGTGAAAGAATTTGTTTCGCTCAAACTTTCCACTGCATACTCTTAAGAAGGCAATTCTATCTCTATGGTTCGGGTCTAAATTGGCGTGGATTTTAAAAACAAAACCACTGAATTTAGTGCCATCTGCGGCTATTTCACCTTGATCTGTTTCTCTTGCTTTTGGCTTTGGAGCAATTTCAATGAATTGGTCTAACATTTCTTGAATACCAAAGTTATTTACTGCAGAACCAAAAAACACTGGTGCCAATTGTCCTTTTAAGTAGGCATCTTGATCAAATTCGTCATAAACTCCTTCAACAAGCTCAACATCATCTCGCAATTGATTGGCTTCATTACCTAACATTTCATCCAATCTATTGTCTGATAAATCACTAATCTCTATGCTTTCAGTAGCTATTTTAGTTTTTGAAGATTGAAACAAATTGACCTTCTGATGCTGAAGGTTATAAACTCCTTTAAACGTGACCCCAATACCAATGGGCCAGCTCATTGGCCTAACTTTTATTTGAAGCTTTTCTTCTAATTCATCCAATAAATCAAAAGGGTCACGACCTTCTAAATCTAATTTATTGATGAAAACAATTACTGGAGTATCTCGCATCCGACATACTTCCATTAGTTTTTCAGTTTGCGTTTCAACCCCTTTTACACAATCAATGACTAAGATTACACTATCAACAGCAGTTAAAGTACGGTAGGTATCTTCTGCAAAGTCTTTGTGACCGGGAGTATCCAATAAGTTTATCAGCTTGTCTTTGTATTCAAATCCCATCACAGAAGTAGCAACTGAAATTCCTCTCTGTTTTTCTATTTCCATAAAATCGGAAGTAGCTGTTTTCTTGATTTTATTATTCTTTACAGCTCCTGCAGTTTGAATAGCTCCACCAAATAACAAAAACTTTTCTGTTAATGTGGTTTTACCGGCATCGGGGTGAGAAATAATGGCAAAGGTCTTTCGCTTGTTAATTTCCTCTTTAATCTTCATCTGAAACACAATTTAAGCGGGCAAAGGTAGTGAAATGAAGTGCGAAATTGATTGAATCAAGCCATCAGCTTTGTTAACCATTTTAATTAGAAGCTTGAATTCAATTAGTTATAAAAAATTATTATCAAATCGAGAAAACAACTTTAATGAATCGCTTTTTAAACCTTTAATTCTGACTACTTTTGCAAAACCTTATGAGCGACGAGAATTCCATAGACCTTACTGAAATAGCTGAAAGTGAAGAAGGAAAGGACTTATATCCCTTTCAAAATCAAGCCATAGCTCGTATATCAGATAAGCTAAATGAACTAGACGATAATCACAACATCCTTTTCCAATTGCCTACTGGTGGAGGAAAAACGGTGATTTTCTCTGAAATAGCACGACGGTATATTAAAGCTACTCAGAAAAAGGTGCTCATTTTAACACATCGAATAGAGCTTTGCAAGCAAACTTCGGGTATGCTAACAGAGTTTGGTGTAAAGAACAAAATCATCAATAGTAAAGTAAAGTCAGTTTCCGATAAAAACGACTTTATGTGTTTTGTTGCCATGGTTGAAACCTTAAATAATCGACTACAAGATGAAAAGGTAACCATCAATAACATCGGATTGGTAATTATAGATGAAGCGCATTACAATAGCTTTAGAAAACTATTCAAATACTTTGAAGCGGTTAATATTTTAGGTGTTACAGCAACACCTCTAAGTTCGAGTATAAAGCTTCCGATGAATGAGAATTATCAGGAATTGGTGATTGGAGAGTCGATCTCTAACTTGGTGAATGAAGGTTATTTAGCAAAGGCAACTACATACAGTTATAATGTTCATCTGGATAGTTTAAAGGTGGGTATAAACGGTGATTATACCGTTAAGTCGTCTGAGCAATTGTACGGCAACTTTATGATGCAAGAGAAGTTGCTGCGAGCTTATGAAGAAAAGTGCCAAGGCAAGAAAACTTTGATCTTCAACAATGGTATTTCTACTTCCTATGGCGTTTATGATACCTTTAAAGCCGCAGGTTATGATATTCGACATTTAGATCATCATGCAGCAGAGCAGGAGCGAAGAGATATACTTCAATGGTTTAAAGAAACACCCGATGCAATTTTAACTTCGGTTGGGATTTTAACCACCGGTTTTGATGAACCAACTGTAGAAACCATTATTCTTAATCGTGCTACACGCTCTTTAGCACTGTATCACCAAATGATTGGAAGGGGGTCTCGAATTTTACCTAACAAGAAGACTTTTACGGTAATTGATTTAGGAAACAACCTTCATCGATTTGGTTTATGGGATGATCCGGTAGATTGGTATCATATTTTCCAAGCTCCTCATCAGTATTACGATGACTTAAAGTCGGACGAGATTATTGAAAGGCAATTCATTTATGAAATGCCTGAAGAGTTAAAACAAAAATTTCCTAATTCAACGGATATTAGTTTTAATGTGGAAGAGGAGTATAAAAAAGCGATGTCCAATTTAGAGCATTCTAAAATTGTGATTCAGAAATCGATAGACCAACACGCCGCCATGTGTATTGATAATGCAGAGGATATGTGGGATGCTCTTGATTTAGCGGACTTACTTCTCGATGATATTCAAGATCGAATCAAGCATTATTCGTATTGTACCATTAAAACCACCAAGAACTATTTGGTGTGGTTAGAGGAGGATTATTTGAGAAGATTGCGTTCTCAGATTAGAAAGGCATTTGTTACGGCTGACTAGCTATCAAAATTTATTGAATTGAGTAAACGTAAACTCATTTCCTTTTTAAAAGATTTAGATCGCTCTGAATTGGAAGAGCAAGTGATGGATTTGTACCAACGCTTTAAAGAAGTCAAAACGTTTTATGATTTTTCCTTCAATCCTAATGAAGAGAAGTGTTGCCAAGAGGCCAAGCTAAAAATTTCTAAAGAGTATTTTCCTGAAACCCGGAGAAGAGCTAAAAAAAGACGTTCGGTCGCTCAGAAAATTTTTCAAGATCTCATACGATTAGAGTTTAATCCTGAACTGCTCGCTGACTTGATGTTATTTAATCTCGAAATTGCTCAGAGTTACACCGAAGAAAATCCCATTAAACAAGCTGCTTTCTATCCGAGTATGTTAAAATCATACAGGCATGCTATTGTCTACATTAGTGAAAATGGTTATCAAAATGAATTTGGCAAACGCCTATTGAACATAAAAGATATAGCACATCAACAAAATTGGCCAAATGCCAAAGGATTTGACTTAGCAATAGGGGAACTATTGAATCCTTAATAAAGTATCACTTTTTTGGCTTTTACGTATTGTCCGTCTTCTTCTAATTGGACAAAATAAATTCCATTTTTAAGCGAATTGATTTGAAATGTACTTGAATTTACATTTTGATCTTCAAATACTACTTGTCCGTTAGTATTCACTAATCGAATAGCGGTAATATTAGAAGGAATATTTAAGACTTGAATTCGATGATCATAGCCAAAGATTCTAACAGGATCTGCTCTTTGTTCTTCTGATATGCCAACAGTAGATTCTTGTAAAGCTCTTTGGGTAGCTGTTACCTGGTTTGAACCCTGCCAAACAATAGAAGAATCACGCGGTGAATAAACATAATAACGAGGGGTACCACTAGCTAACCATGATCTATTGTTATCAGCAAAAGTGAAAATGTCATTCCAATTATATTGGTTTTTCCAATTTTGGGTTTCTGTACAAGCAGGAGTAAAAGATGATTGATTGTATTTCCAAGTCATGGCTCCCCAAACTTCTACGCGTGAAGAATTTTGAGCAGCAAAGGTTTGCAGGTTCGGAGCAGAAGAACGACAAATACTACAATCAACTCCTTTATGAGCAATAATTAAGGCCTTACCAGTTCCCAATACAGTTTGAATATTCTTGGTATTTCCATTACAATCGGTAACCATGGTATCTAAAGGTGGCTGAGCGACTAATGATACGGAAAAAAGAAGGAGACAAAAAAGGATAATATTTTTCATAGCACGTTGATTTTAAACGAAGTTACACAAGAATTATTCATTTTTAATCAAACAACGTTTGAGCATGTCTGTTTTTGGCGACTTTCGCAGCTATGAAATATCTACTTCTATTTATTGGGCTAACTGTTGGCTTACAGACTTTTTGTCAAAGTATAAAAAATAGTCCGTTTAATGGTTATTTACCTATACGTGAAAGTCCAGAGTTAAATTGGAGTTCTCCTATGATCAATTCTGAGCCTTTACTATTTGAGGCTGAACCTATATTATATTATAATTTATATAACAACTATCCTTACTACGAG